>CBDUSZ010000304.1:0-3619 GCA_965370015.1 uncultured bacterium
ATTGTTGGCAATGATTTGAATCGAAGTGGGATTTTCAAGACTCTGGATCGGCAGAATCTGCCGGCCCAGCCGCATTATAGCACCCAGGTGCGCTATGCTCGCTGGCGCAGTGCTGGTCAGGAATTTCTCGTAGTCGGTCGAATTTTTCAAAAATCGTCGGGGCAATACGATATTCAATTTCAATTGCTCGACGTGCTCAAGCAAAAACAACTGGCGGGTTATAGCCTGCCGGTGAAAAAACGCAATCTTCGCTCATCGGCACACGAGATTAGTGATCTCATCTACGAGAAAATTACCGGAACGCGGGGCGCGTTTAACACACGAATTGCCTATGTACGATCACAAAAAGACGAGGCGCGAAAATACATATTGCAGGTAGCTGACACCGATGGTTTTAACGCCCAGACCATCCTCGAGTCGGATGAACCGCTGATGTCGCCGAGCTGGTCACCAACGGGTGAGTCGCTGGCTTATGTTTCCTTCGAAAACAAAAGGCCGGAAATTTTTATCCAGCACCTGGCGACAGCCAAGCGTAGCAAGATTTCGGGCTTCAAGGGAATTAATGGCGCGCCAAGCTGGTCGCCTAACGGAAAAATGCTAGCGCTGGTGTTATCAAAAGATGGTAGCCCCGATATTTACACCTTGAATACTATTACCAAACGATTGAAACGTCTGACCAGGCACCGTGCGATTGATACCGAGCCGGTGTGGAGTAATAGAGGCAAATCCATTATATTCACCTCCGACCGTAGCGGTTCACCGCAACTCTACGAAGTGAATGCCACCGGCGGTAAACCTAAACGAATTACCTTTGAAGGACGCTACAACTCGGCAGCCAGCATTTCTCCAGATGGCAAGTACATTACCATGGTGCATGGTGAGAATGGGCAATATAAAATTGCGCAATTAGAACGCGAAACCGGGAACCTGATTATATTGACAGATAATTCGCTGGACGAGTCTCCCTCATTTTCACCGAACGGTAAAATGGTGTTATACGCTTCTACGCGAGGCGATAATGGCGTGCTCTATGCAGTTTCAGTCGACGGGCGCTCAAAACATAAATTATCCGATCAGACCGGCGATATACGCGAACCGGTGTGGGGACCTTACAAACTTAAAAAATAATTGAATTCAATTGGAGTAAAAAAATTATGAAACAGAATCCTTTCAGCAGTAAATTTTATTTGCTTGGTTTTGCAGCAATATTCGTCACAGCTTGCGCAACCACCCAGGAAATAAGTATTCCGGATGACGGCGCACAAACTGGCGTTACCGATGGCACTGTGATCATTAGTGAGGATGATGTTGGTGTATCCGCTTCTGCGATTTCCGATGAACAGATGAGCGCCGAGGAAATGCTTGAGCAGAGTGATTCCATTTTAGCAAGCCGCACTATTTATTTTGAGTTCAACAGTGCTGCATTGAGCGAGGATACCCGGTCCATCCTGGAGGCCCATGGTGCTTTTATTGCAGAAAATGGCGAGGTTAACGTGCGACTCGAAGGTCACGCCGACGAACGCGGTAGTCGCGAGTATAATATCGCGCTGGGAGACCGGCGTGCGCAATCGGTAAGACGCGTGTTGCTGCTTCAGGGCGCTTCGACCGACCAGATCGATACTGTCAGTTATGGTGAAGAACAACCGGTATCGCTCGGTCATACAGAGGAAGCCTGGGCTGAAAACCGACGCGTCGAACTCATCTATACAGTGAGGTAGTGATGAAATATATACGCATCAGCAAACTTGCGCTATTAATAAGCATCTTTAGCATTGGTTTGATAGCGACGACTGCGACACAGGCGCAGGCTTTAACGCCGGATCAACTGACCCAAAGGGTCGAAAATAGCAGCCGTGCGCTAGACAATATTCGACAGGAACTAAACAGGTTAGGTAACCAGATAGATAATCGTGCGATGCTCGATCTTTTTCAACGAGTAGACGAACTGGCGGACGAAATTAGTCAGCTGCGTGGTGATCTGGAAATTCAGGGTAACGACCTGTCGGGCATAAAGAAACGTCAGCGCGAGTTATATATTGATACTGATCGACGTCTGCGCGACCTGGAAAATAGTGCGACAAGTCAGTCATCCAGGGTAGATCCAGTACAAATGCCGACTCCGGATACCACCGTCAATAAAGGCTCTTCTACTGCCGAACCGGTCACAGTCCCGACTCAAACTGCACAACCGACTACGGCTACCAGCGCAGAAAAAGCAGCCTACCAGACAGCTTTTGAAGCCTTAAAGGAAGGGCGATATAAAAATGCCAAAGCCAGTTTTAGAAAGTTTCTAAAAACATACCCAACCAGTATCTATGCCGGCAACTCTCAATACTGGTTGGGTGAAGCGAATTACGTGACACGTAATTTCGAGCAGGGAATTATTGAATTTAATCAGGTGATAGAACGCTACCCGAATAGTGCCAAGGTACCCGATGCGATGCTAAAACTCGGATATACCTATTACGAATTAACCCAGTACGATCAGGCAAAAGCGGCATTGCAGGAATTGCGCAAGCGTTTTCCAAAGTCGGCAGCTTTTAGGCTGGCAGGCAAGCGTTTGGACCGAATGCGCAAAGAGGGACTTTAAGGTTCCTGGAAGGGTCAAACTGTCGTTTATTAGTTAATCTTCAGGGAAGCCGCGGAAATAAATTAACAGCGATGGCATAACCGTCAAATTTGCTTGAAATCAACCCGCGGATCGGTATCATTCCCCGTTCTTTTCAAAGGGCCGTTAGCTCAGTTGGTAGAGCATCTGACTTTTAATCAGGTGGTCGAGCGTTCGAATCGCTCACGGCCCACCATTTTTCCTTAGTTTTCAATAATCTATAAAAACATGTTTTGTGCCTAAATAGGCACAAAACTGTTATTGAGTCGATTTATACCATTCAGTTTTAACTATGTGCTACTTCCAGTTGGCTGACATTCATGGTTTCAACTACCAGGTCTCTGATCGGCCAAAACCCGCCATTGATATAGCAAAAATTTAATGGATTAAACTTTCGCTTTGGGTTCATACACCATGTAGAATTTTTTGAAATCGGCAGTAGATTCCCACACACCGCTGGTACCTCCAGGGTAGATAACTACATCACCAGCCTTGAATGTTTCCGCACTACCATCGTCGTATGTGATGGTGACAGCACCCGAAAGAATTACCATCATTTCGTCCACGGGGTAGTTGAATGATTCTTTAAATGCACCACTTGCCCAAACACCGGCATTGACATTACCATCTTCATTCGTGAAAAAATTGTGGCCTTGTTCTTGTGGGTCACCTTCGATTACATTTGCTGGATCAATGAAGTCTGTCGGAGCCATTCCGTCTTTTTCATGGCCGTCAGGTAACAGTCGGATCATTTTCTTAATTGACATAAAATCCCTCCCATTTTTGAGGCATTAGCTGATCGAGTCTGCTTACAGTATCCGAAAAGCTACAGGTCTCGAATAGTTGACCCCAAAAGTATACACCTGGATAAAAATACGTGGAAATCGATTCGATTTAGCCAGAGCTTTGATTGTTGGTAAGCCGAATGGCCCTTACAAACTCCGGGGCCCCTCTCTGGGTCGACTCCAGAAGTTGATCGATGGTTTTTGAACGACAGCTTTCCCGATAGCG
>CBDUSZ010000305.1:0-3593 GCA_965370015.1 uncultured bacterium
AATTGCTCAAGCCCGATTTACTCATAATCAGCGGTCACTCGAAAGGTGCGGTGACGGCGGTACGTCAAATTGGCGAGAAAAACATCAAGGTGCCGATGATCGCGATTACTCACTGCGAAGCAGCAGACGTTACCGGCAAATTTGGTGCGACAGCCAATGACATTTTGTGTTCGACCCAGTGGTCCGAAACCCTGTCCTATTCAGATCCAATGTTTGGAACCGCCGCAGAATATGAAATGGGTTTTAAATCCGCCTATCCTGAGTATAAAACCAAGAAGGTGCCTTACCAGACCGCTCAGGCAACGGCGGCTGTTTATGTATTCAAGGATGCCTTCGAAAGAGCCAATTCTCTCGACAAGGAAAAGGTACGTGATGCGCTTTCGGCAACTGATATGAAAACTTTTTATGGAGATATCAGGTTTTCAGCCGCGGGTAATAACATTGCCAAGCCGATGGTTTTACGCCAGATACAGGACGGCATATACAACGTTGTCGCGCCCTCTGCTTTTGCTTCGCATAAGTTGAACTGGCCACGTAAGTAAACTGGTAATACAGTAAACTCCAAATAAACAGGATGTTAGCTTCGCTATCATCCTGTTTTTTTAGTAGCCTAAGTTAAAGCCACACTCCCATGGATCAAATTCTAAGTAATCTCTCCCTGTTGGTTGAATTTCCGATCGTGAATCTGAAAATTATTCTCGATGGAGTGATGATCGGTGCGTTGTTTGTGCTGGTAGCCTATGGTCTCGCGTTGGTATGGGGCGTGATGAACGTGAAGAATCTGGCCCAGGGTGATTTAGTGATCTCGGGAGGATATGTGTCCTGGTGGCTGGTGCAGCAGGGATTCCCGGCTTTGCTTGGGGTACCGGTTGCTTTCATCGTCATGTGGGGTATCGGCTGGGTGATTTATAAGCTAGTCATTTCGCGCGTGATTGAGCGTGATTTGTTCACCTCGCTGCTGGCTACCTTTGGGCTGGCGATCATGATGGCGCAAATTCTCAATCTGCTATTTGGTTCTGATACGCAAAGCGTCGATCTCGGTTATGACACGCTTTATTTCGCCGATGAATTAATCGACGGGCCGATAGCCAAATTGATCGGCGTAATGTTGGCTGCCGCATTGGCGGCTGGTGTTATTATTTTCATGAAAATCAGCCGCATGGGTCAGGCGATACGAGCGACGGCGCAAGATGCCCGTGCGGCACGCGTGATGGGCATAGATACCGAGAAGGTGTACGCATTCACCTTTTCATTGAATTCAGCCATTTGCGGCGCAGCCGGAGCGATCATCGTAATGGTCTGGTTAATCCAGCCATTCTATGGCATTGCCTATGCAATTCGTGCCTTTGTCATTGTCACAGCCGCCGGCCTCGGTAATCTGCCCGGTGTTATCGCTGCGGGGCTCGGTATTGGGGCGCTCGAACAATACGGCGCACATATATTTGGCATAGGTTATCAGCAGGCCATTGCGGTTTTGTTGCTACTGATCGTGTTAATCATTCGCCTGATTCAGCAGCGGCGAAATCGGCAGGTATTAAAGTAGACGATGAATATGTCTAGAAACAAAACCTTTCTATACGCACTGATACTGGCAGCTACCTTTATTGCACCGTTTCTATTTCCAAATTTTGGCACCCAGCTGGCAACCCTGTGGTTAATGATTATCGTCTCATTGACCTGGGATATGACTGGTGGGCAAATGGGTTATAACTCGCTCGGTAACATTTTCTTTTACGGTACCGGCATGTATGTCGCAGCGGTAATTTCGATTGGTCTGGTCTACGATGTCGGCGACTATACCAATGCCGCTGGTGGTGGTATCTACGAGTTTACCGATGCCCAGTATTTTAGTGGATTATTTCTCGGGGTGATCGGTGCTGGGGTTTTTTGCTCCATTACGGCCGTATTGATTGGCTATGTTACCTTCGGCCTGAGGGGGCCTTATTTCGCGATCGGTACGCTGGGTGTGGCCATCGCTGCCGGTGAACTGGTGTCCAACTGGGAGTGGGTCGGTGGAGGACAGGGTATCGCATTGCCGGTGTACCCGGGCGATCTGGATGTGGGCAAGATCTTCTTTTACTTTTTGTTTGCCGCTATAGGCATCAGCGTTTTCGTTTTCGTCAGGTGGCTTTACGGCACACGATTTGGCGCCGCGATTAACGCTATTCGCGACGACGAGGAAAAGGCCGATGCGATGGGCGTACATGCCCTGCGTTATAAGCTCATCACCTGGGCGATGGCAGCTTTTTTTGTCGGCATGGCCGGTGGTGTCTCGGCTTTTCAATTGATCCATTTCGAGCCACTGGAATCCGCTTACCAGACTATCAATCTGGGTATTTTTATGGTGGTGTGTGTATTGCTCGGCGGCAAGGGCACGCTCTGGGGCCCCGTCGTCGGTGCGATTCTATTCCACCTGTTCAAGGAGGTTACCTGGAATTATTTTCTGGGATGGCAATGGGTTGCGCTCGGCGCGCTTATCGTCGTCACCGTGGTTTATTTTCAGGATGGAGTGATAGGCTGGTTAATGCATAAACGCCCTGAGTGGTTTGGCATCAAGGTGGAAGCTAAAGTGGCGGGAGAGGCGGAGTGAGCTCAATTATTGAAGTTCAGGGTGTATCCAAAGCCTACGGTGGTGTTATCGCTAACAAGGAAGTCTCGATCTCGGTCAAGCAGGGCGGAATCACCGGGCTGATAGGTCCGAATGGTTCAGGAAAAACCACGTTGTTTAATTCTGTCGTCGGCTATCATCCAGTCGATGCGGGATCGATCAAATTCGAGGGCAAGGAGATTTCGAAGTTTCCGGTGCAGAAAATCGCCCGCCTTGGGCTATTGCGCACTTTCCAGCAGACACGCATTTATGGAAAGATGAACGGTGTCGAGAATATGCTGATATCGCTGCCACATCGCAAGATGAGTATATGGGATGCATTAAAAACCTATTCCAGAGAAGATTACGAAAAGGCTGACCGGCTACTCGAGTTCGTCGGGCTTTACGAAAAAAGAATGCTGAAAAGCGGCGATCTGTCTTTTGGTCAGCAAAAGCTGCTCGAATTTGCGATGGCACTGATGAATGAACCTACCTGTCTATTGCTCGATGAACCAACCGCGGGAATCAACCCAACCCTGATCAATGGTTTGATCGAGCGGCTTAAACGCGCCAATACGGAATTCGGTATTACCTTGTTCGTCATCGAACACAACATGCGCGTGATCATGAATTTGGCCGACACCATTTACTGTATGGCCCATGGAGAAATGCTGGCTCAGGGCACACCCGATGAAATACAGAATGATCAGCGCGTGATCGATGCCTACCTGGGGGCTCATTAAATGGGCAATAATGAAAAAACCCGCGGCTACCATGGTGGCAGTGTTGACTCAGTAATATCAGTCGAAGAAGTCAACCGCCGGGCAGCGGCGATTGCCGAAGACATCAGTCTCGAGCAACTCGATGAACTGGCCGGAAATGCACCCCATGTGTCGATTAACAACCTGGTCGCCGGTTACGGACAGATGGAAATCCTGCATAACTTCAATCTACGCGTGGGCAAGGCGCAATCCTTGTGCCTGATCGGTCCTAATGGTGCGGGGAA
>CBDUSZ010000306.1:0-3589 GCA_965370015.1 uncultured bacterium
GTTCCCTGTTATGCAACCTCCAGGCTAGCTGTTTGATTTCCGATTTGTTTACTGATCTGGTCGTGCTCTTCGAGCAGTTTCCTATCGCCTACCTGGCTTTTATATTTGTCCTCGGGCTATGTGTCGGTAGCTTCTTGAATGTGGTCATTTATCGCTTACCGATAATGATGCAAAAAGAATGGCGCCATGACTGCCTTGAGTTTCTCGAACAACCCGCAGATACTGAAAAAGATAGATTCAATCTCACCGTTCCCAGATCCCGCTGTAGCCATTGCGGCCACGCCATTAGCGCGTTAGAAAATATTCCTGTCCTGAGTTATCTGGTACTGCACGGAAAGTGTGCCGAGTGTAAGTCCCCTATTTCTATTCAGTATCCGCTGGTGGAACTTTTTACCGCCGTCGTTTCTCTGCTAGTTGGGCTGCGCTTTGGGGTTAGCCCTCAAACCCTGGCCGCGCTCGTATTTAGCTGGTGTTTAATAGCCGCCAGTGGAATCGATGTCAGCCATAAGTTATTACCTGACTCAATCACTTTACCCCTGTTATGGCTAGGCATTTTGCTCGCCCTGTTTAGCCTGTTTGTCGATCTTGAGACTAGCGTCATAGGTGCAATCGGCGGTTATATGAGCTTGTGGAGTATTTTTATCGTTTTCAAGTTGATTACCGGAAAAGAAGGCATGGGCCATGGCGATTTCAAATTACTCGCCATGCTGGGAGCCTGGACGGGTTGGAAAATGCTTTTTGTGATCGTCTTAACTTCGTCACTGGTCGGTGCAATAGTCGGTGTCACGATGATCTTGCTGAAAAAAACCGAGCGCAGCACGCAGATTCCCTTCGGGCCTTATCTAGCTGTCGCAGGTTGGCTCAGTCTGCTGTGGGGGCCACAGATTTTACAGTTTTACTTCGGGTTCCTGTAAGTTATTCATCCAGGCCATGCTCATCATCGGACTCACGGGCGGCATCGCATCTGGAAAAACCACTGTCAGTAAGTTGTTCTCTAGTCTGGGCGTACCGATCATCGATACCGATATTATTAGTCGCCAACTACTCGAACGGGATCAGCCCGCCTACGAAAAAATTGTCGAGCATTTCGGCGATGAAATTTTACACGAGGATCAGAATATTGATCGACACAGGCTAAGGCGTATTGTATTCGACAATGAAACAGAGAGGCTTTGGCTCGAAGATACATTACACCCGATAATTAATCAGCAAACACAGCAGCAAATTAAGCAGTACAAAGATGAAGCCTACGTCATAGTGGTAATCCCACTATTGTTTGAAACTGATTTTCAAACCCTGGTAAACCGAATTCTGGTAATAGGCTGTGCTGCCGAGATCCAGATCAAACGTTTAATTGCGCGGGACAGTATCGAATTAAATTTAGCCCAGAAAATGCTTGCACAGCAGTGGAGTAATAAGGACCGATTGAAACGGGCCGACGATATCATTCATAACGACTACGAACTAGATGGGGATGTGGGTCTAGATCTGGATCGACAGGTGGCTAAATTGCACCAGAAATACCTGTTACTGAGCGCTTAAGCTGACTGGTTTTCAAATACCAGCGAACGGCAGTTGAATTCCACTCGACTGACTCGATTATTGCAGAATTTTTCAGTTATAATCTCCGATGTTTGCCAAATAGAAGAGCAAAATGCCGGTAAAAAATCAAACATATGAACAACCGCTAAACGAACGCATACGCATGTGTCTGCGTATCGAAACTCTGATGAAACGGTTTAACTACTTCACCGCGCTGAAAGGTGACTGGAGCGCATATAGCGCGTTGCTCGGCATACTTGAGATTACCTCGCTGCTGGAACGAGGCGATTTCAAACAGGAACTGATGAAAGAGTTGGAACGCCACCGTAGTGCCCTGAAATCCATCTCTTCATACGAGGGAGTGGATAAATTTAAACTTGATCTGATTTTAAGCAAACAAAAAAATGCCATCGCTCGCATTCACGGTCTTGGCGGCAAACTGGGTGAACATTTAAAACGCGACGAATTTTTACTTGCAATAAAACAACGCACTACAATACCCGGTGGCAATTGCGATTTCGATCTGCCGGCCTTAAGGTTCTGGTTAAACCAGAGTCATGAACGCAGAGTAAATGACTTGCAACGATGGGCCGCACCCTATGTTGAACTCGACTCGGTGATCGAATTAGTATTGAGCGTGATTAGAGACAGTGGGACACCCAAGCAGGTCACTGCAGAAAAAGGTTTTTATCAGCAAACTCTGGATCAAAGACAATCGAATCAGTTACTTCGAATCAGCATTCCGGTAAATCGCATCTACTTTCCAGAAATCAGCGCAGGCAAACATCGTTATTCGGTACGCTTTCTAAACCCCATATCGAGCGGCAATATACCCAGTCAGGTCACGGAAGATGTGCCGTTTTTACTCTCGCGATGTTCGTTATAGCTTCTATTATCGGTATATCGGCAGCTGGAAATTGATACCCTGCCAATTCACCCACTGCAACCCATCTGATTTCCTGGCCTTCGCAGGATTCTACATTACCTTTAAATGAGGTTACCTCCCATACATCTAGCAAGATGCTTAGGTCCTCGTATATATGGCTAACCTGCTTAAACGCGATAGCTTTAACGGGCACTATATTGATCTCTTCCCTGAGTTCACGATCAAGCGCTTGCCGTCGCGATTCACCAGGCGCCATCTTGCCCCCGGGCAACTCCCAAAAACCCTGCAGGTGTTTGCCTTTTTGTCGTTTTGAAATTAAAAACCTGTCACTACTATGCGGTTGCCAGATGATCGCGGCAACCACATGAATATAGTTATCTGAGGTAATAACTTCTGGTTCTATCAACTGCGATACTCAGCGTTGATTTTCACGTAGTCGTAAGATAAATCTGATGTCCAAACCGTGGCATGCGAATCACCCTGGCCGAGGCTGACGGTAATTTTAATATTTTCCCTGTCCATTTCTGCCTGACCAAGTGCTTCACGATAATCAATGTCTGGCAGTCCGTTTCGTAGCAAGCAAGTCTCACCCAGGAACAGGTCAACGTTACTGACATCTAATGTGTCGATTTTTGCACGGCCGACTGCGGCTAAAATTCGTCCCCAGTTAGGATCGGACGCAAATAGTGCAGTTTTAACCAATGGCGAATGTGCAATAGTAAAAGCCACTTCACGTGCTTCGACCTCAGATTGGGCTTGCTGGACTTCTATTTCGACAAACTTGGTCGCACCCTCCGCATCGCGAATAATCGACTGTGACAGATGCCGAAAAACTCGAATCAAAGCGTCCATAAACAACTGGTTCCCCGCTTCAACTATTCCACCAGATTTGCCCGTTGCGATTAATACGCAAGCATCATTGGTCGAGGTATCGCCGTCCACTGTAATTGCATTAAACGAACAATCGACAGCCTGTCGCAAACAGGCGTCTAGCGCCGACTGTTCAATTTCAGCGTCTGTCGCAATAAATGCCAGCATGGTCGCCATATCTGGCTTGATCATGCCAGAGCCTTTGGTGATGCCGGTAATCGTAACGATTTTTCCGTCTTCCAGGGTTATCTGCTCGCTGATCGCCTTTGCCAGGGTATCAGTGGTCATAAT
>CBDUSZ010000307.1:0-3588 GCA_965370015.1 uncultured bacterium
TTATTGCGGATCGGATGGTATCATTCGGTATGTTCACATTCAATGAGATAATGTTCGTAAGAAAAAGAATTTTTTTTAATCGAACATTTAAACTGATGATTTGATTTGATTCGAACTGATTCGAAATTTTAACTGCCGGGTGATTATGTCGGTTATTATAGTCGTCTGCTATCTGTGAAAAGTGAATGCGGGGTTAGCTCAGTTGGTAGAGCGTCAGCTTCCCAAGCTGAATGTCGCGAGTTCGATTCTCGTACCCCGCTCCAAATTCACATTTGAAAGTCAATAGCAGCCCCTAAAAAATCAACTTTACTGTAATGCCGCCTGCAAAACACGGGCAATATGCAGGCTTTCGCGTTGTGCGCCATCATTGATCTGGTGCCGACAACTGGTGCCATTGGCGATCACCAGCGTGTCTTCACTGGCATTACGTACCGCTGGCAATAAATCCAGTTCCGCCATTTTCATTGACACTTCATAATGACTGGTCTCGAAACCGAAAGCCCCGGCCATACCACAGCAGCCAGAGTCGATAATTTCAACCGCCAGGTCTGGTATTAACGCCCGGGTCTGTTGCATTGCAGCCATCGTCGCGAACGCTTTTTGATGGCAATGCCCGTGCACGATTGCGCGCCTGGCGGATAATGGCTTCAGTTTGAGCTGCAGTTTCCCCGCCTGATGTTGCTGTGCTATAAATTCTTCCAGCAACATGGCGCGCTCGGCCAACGCAACCGTTTCATCTCCGGGCAACAGGCTGCTGAATTCATCGCGCAGGGTCAGCAGGCAGGAAGGCTCCAGGCCGATGACTGGAATACCACGCTCAACGTAAGGCTTCAGTGCATCCAGCATACGGCGGGCTTCAATGCGCGCTTCATCCACTAAACCCACGGCAAGGAAAGTACGACCGCTACACAGGGGATGTTTGCCGTCGAGCGGTTGAACAAGCTGTACCTGATAGCCCGCTGCCTCTAGTACGGCCAATGCCGCGCGGGCATTATCGGGTTCATAATAGCGATTAAACGTGTCGACCAACAACACCACTTCGCCGTTAAGTCCTTGTCTCGTAGTTGATTCCTGGCTGTCGTCAAAGTAATCAGCGCGCCATTGCGGCAGGGTGCGCCGTGCGCTCAGGCCGAGCAGTTTTTCGCTTAGCCATGCCAGGCCGGGAACACGATCACGCAGGTTGAGGATATAACTCAGACGCGCCGCGAACCGTGCATAGCGAGGTAAATAGGCAATCAGGCGATCCTTTAGCAGCAGGCGGTGATGCCTGTGGTAGTGATGCAAAAACTCGATTTTCATCTTCGCCATGTCGATGCCGGTGGGGCACTCGCGCTTGCACCCTTTACAACTGACACACAGATCCATGGTTTCATACATCGCATCGGAAATCAGTGCATCGGCACCCAGTTGGCCACTGATCGCCAGGCGCAAAGTATTGGCCCGACCACGGGTCAAATGTTGTTCATCACGGGTGACTCGATAGGAAGGGCACATCACGCCAACATCGGCTTTGCGGCAGGCCCCATTGTTATTGCACATTTCGACCGCGGAACCAAATCCGCCCGATTCCGACCAGTCCAAAGCCGTTTCCATGGGAGCTACCTGATAATCAGGGTTATAGCGGAACAGCGATCGATCATCCATCCGAGACGCATGTACAATCTTGCCCGGATTGAGTATCCCGGCAGGATCAAATGTCTGTTTAACCTCTTCGAAGGCGCGTACCATCCGTGCGCCGAACATGCGCTCATGGAATTCGGAGCGTGCCAGGCCATCGCCGTGTTCGCCGGAATGTGAGCCCTTGTACTGTTGAACGATATCCAGTGTTTCTTCCATAATGGCGCGCATTTTTTTCGCACCACTGGCATCCTTCATGTTTAGAATCGGGCGCACGTGTAGACAACCCACCGAGGCATGGGCGTACCAGGTGCCAGTGGTGCCGTATTTCTCAAACACCCGGGTCAGCCGATCAGTGTACTCGGCCAGATCCTCCAGCTGCACCGCACAGTCTTCGATGAAGGAAATCGGTTTACCATCACCTTTCATCGACATCATAATATTGAGTCCGGCCTTTCGAACTTCCCATATCGCCGCCTGAAAATCGACATCGAGAGCCTCGACTACCGCGCCGGGAAAGCCGAGATCTGCCATCAGCTCGGTCAACTGCCTGAGTTTACTCAGTTGTTGGTTGCTATCATCACCTGCGAACTCCACCAGTAGTAGCGCATCTGGCTTACCCTGGACAAAACTATCGACTGTTGTACGGAACAGCGGAATTTCGCGCGATAAATCAATCATCGTACGGTCAATCAGTTCTACCGCGCTGGGATCAAGTTTGACGATGTGCTGGGCCGAATCCATCGCCTGATGAAACGTTGGGAAATGGCACACGCCAAGTACCTTATGTGAGGGTAGGGGTTGCAGCTCTAACTGCAGGCGGGTGAAAAACGCCAGGGTACCTTCTGAACCAACCAGCAAACGCGCAAAGTTAGCTGTATCAGCACGGGCGACTTCATTGATGTTATAACCGCCCACACGCCGCAACAACTGAGGAAACCGACGCGCAATTTCATCCGCTTCTCGTTCGCCCAGTTGAGTTAATTTTCGCACCAGTTCGCCACAGAAACCTTCTCGCGTAGTGTGGGCTAAATCGGCAAAGTGCGCAGCGCTACTGTCCGCCAGAATAGCGTCGATGGCCTGTACATTGTGTACCATATTGCCGTAACGAATGGAGCGAGCCCCACAACTATTGTTGCCCGCCATGCCGCCGAGGGTCGCGCGATTACCGGTGGAGACATCGACCGGATAGAATAGTCCGTGCGGCTTTAAGTGCTTATTGAGTTGATCTAACACCATCCCGGGTTCGACACAAATCGAGCGTGATTCGGAGTCGAACTCTATTATTTGGTTTAAATACTTGCTGGTGTCAATCACCAGGGCAGTACCCACCGTCTGTCCAATTTGGGAAGTGCCACCACCACGCGGCAACACTGGAATACACTCGTCGCCGGCAATTTGAATCGCACGTACTATGTCCTGTTCATTGCGCGGCACTACAACGCCAATCGGTTCCATCTGGTAAATCGAAGCATCGGTGCTGTAACGACCACGACTGAAACTATCAAATATGACTTCTCCCTCCAGTTCATTTCGCAACCTGGCAGCGAAAGCACTGTCACCAATGCGCGCGGTCAGGGGAGTAGAATTTTGAGGAAGTATGGTATTTGTAGCCAACAGAAAAACCCTTTAATCAGGATAAAGCAATTTATCTTAATGTGTGAAAAATACTCTGCGGTATGGTCTCAATTTTTGATCTAGATCGTGACTAGTTGTACTAAATAATTCTCACCTCGATAAATAACAATAGGGGCTTGCGCAACCTCCCAGGGTGAGGCAGGATTGTCGCCCAAAGTAACAAATAAAACAAACTAATCGGAGTCAGCTATGCCGACTCCAACCGGTATCCAACGTGCCGCCCCACACTGGGAGAGCATACGCGAGAAATTCTCAACGAATACGGTTATAGCGATAGCGAGATTGAAGCGCTGGCGGCTGCCGGCGACGTTATCCTGGCCGATAGAGCCTGAG
>CBDUSZ010000308.1:0-3580 GCA_965370015.1 uncultured bacterium
ATGCGTTATCAAACTTACCAGACGGATATATTAATACTCGGCAGTGGCGGTGCGGGTTTATTTGCCGCTTTGCACGCTAAAAAAGCTAACCCCGATTTGAAGGTAACTGTCGCTGCCAAGGGCCTTGTTGGAAAGTGTGGCTGCACGCGCATGGTACAGGGCGGTTACAACGTGGCGCTGAGTCCGGGGGATTCGATAGAGCGGCATTTTATGGATACCATCAATGGTGGTAAATGGCTGCCCGATCAGGACATGGCGATGAAGCTTTGCGAAACCGCCGTTATTCGCGTACAGGAGCTGGAAAACGAGCTTGGCTGTTTCTTCGATCGCAAGGCTGATGGCTCGTTGCATCATAAGGCGTTTGCGGGACAGACCTTTGATCGCACGGTACACAAGGGTGATCTCACCGGGATCGAAATTATCAGTCGTTTGATGGAACAGGTGCGTGCATCGTCGGTAGAGCTGATGGAGGAGCACCGCGCCCTGGCGATGATTCCAAACCGTCATGGCGACGCGCTCGCAGCAGTGCTAATGGTCGACATGCGCAACGGCGAATTTAGTCTGGTGCGTGCTAAAGCGGTATTACTCGCGACCGGTGGCGGGCCGACCATGTATCGCTATCATACGCCTTCGGGTGACAAATCGATGGATGGCCTGGCGATGGCTTTGCGTTTAGGCTTGCCGCTACGCGATATGGAAATGGTGCAGTTTCATCCCACCGGATTACTCGCCGGACTTGACACGCGTATGACCGGAACCGTACTCGAGGAGGGGTTACGTGGCGCCGGGGGGTACCTGCTAAACGGTGCCGGAGAGCGTTTTATGTCGAATTATGATGCGGCCGGTGAGCGTGCCACACGAGACATAGTCAGCCGCGGGATTTACGCCGAAATGCGCGATGGTAATACATCACCCAACGGTGGTGTCTATATTGCAATGAGTCATCTTGGCCCAGAAAATGTAGCGCGACAATTTCCTGGTATGGTAAAGCGCTGTGCCGATTGCGGTTTTGACCTGGCCGCTGGGCAGGTCGAAGTGGTACCGACAGCGCATTATTTGATGGGTGGCGTTGTCGTCGATGTCGATACTCTTACCGCCCTGCCGGGACTCTACGTCGCCGGTGAAGACGCTGGCGGTGCGCATGGTGCCAACCGACTGGGTGGTAACGGTGTTGCCAATTCCACCGTGTTTGGCGGTATTGCTGGCGACGTAATGGCCAACGATGTCGGTAGTCTGCAATCCTGGCAAGCGCCGGACCTGGCAATAGTCGAACAGGAAATCGAACGCGCACTGTTACCGTTTGCGCAGCAGGCAGGTGATATAAACTCGATTCGTAATCGTTTGCTGGATGTCATGTGGGACCAGGTGGGTGT
Organism: uncultured bacterium; assembly: GCA_965370015.1. GTDB lineage: Bacteria > Pseudomonadota > Gammaproteobacteria. The sequence goes on from CBDUSZ010000308.1 coordinate 1,374, forward strand.
ACTGAGAAATAAACAGGACCTGCGAAATGGCCTGCAACAACTGGAAAACCTAAAACAGGAATTACTCGGCACTGGCCTCGCCGATAGCAAGCGGGTATTTAATTTAAGCTGGCACGACTGGCTCAACCTGCAAAGCCAGATCGAAATGTCCGAAGTCATCGCCAGCGCGGCACTGTCTCGAGAGAATTCTCGCGGCGCTCACTATCGGGAAGATTTTGTCGATAGTGGCAGTCTTCAGGATTCATATTTCACGGTTGCAAGTCTTGAGCAGGGTGAGATCGAGGTCAATCGGCAGCCGGTTAATTTTTCAATCGTGAAACCGGGAGAGTCGCTACTCGAAGGTGACCCTTTAGTGGTATCCTCGGCGAATGGAGTAGACCAATGATTAGCGATCAGCAGATTGAGCAGGTGGCCTGCCAGATTATGGCAAACGCGGCGATTGATATCCCCGATGATTATCGGCGCGGCATCGAGGAAATGGCGAAGTGGGAAGAGGGCGAGCTTTCCTGTTTTGTGTTGCAAACCATGATGGACAACTGGGATGCGGCGAAACAGGACCGCCGACCGATGTGTGCCGATACCGGCTTGCCGCGCTATTACGTCAAGGTCGGTAATAACGCCCGGCTGGAGGGTGGCTTCGTCGGCCTGGAACGGGCGCTACGCTCGGCCACCGCGCGCGCAACCCATGATATCCCGTTACGCCCGAACCGGGTGCATCCGCTGTGGCGCACCGATCACAATAATAATATTGGTATCAATGCACCGGAAATCGACTGGAGTTTCGAACCCGGGGTCGACTGGATCGATATCACCACCGTGCATAAGGGTGGCCTTTTCGGTTCCGATTACCGCATGCTATTCCCCGGCGATGGTATCGATGGTATCAAGCGCTTTTTCCTCGATACGCTGATCGCATTCGGTAAGCGCGGGCTTGCCTGCCAGCCAGCGATAGTCGGCGTGGGTCTGGGTGGATCTAAGGATACGACGATGGTGTTGGGTAAACAGGCGGCTTGCTTGCGTGTAGTCGGCGATCGAAATCCCGACCCGAAAATAGCCGAACTCGAGTTGGAATTGAAAAAACTCGGTAATAGTATCGGCATGGGAGCGATGGGGTTTGTCGGCAACTCGATGGTAGCCGATTGCCATATCGAGGCAGGTTTCACCCACACCGGGGGTATGCCGGTGAGCGTACACACATTCTGCCTGTCGTCACGGCGCGCGACGGTACGCATTCACGCCGATGGTAACACCGAATTTCGCAGTGACCCTCAGTGGTTCACACCTTACATGAGACGAGAAACAATCGAATGGCCAGCGAAGCAGCAGGACGAAACACAGTCCGTTTAAAGGTTCCGGTAAAGCAGGAGGATCTGGCGGGTCTAAAAATTGGCACCGTTGTTTACCTTGATGGCGTGATTTATACCGGGCGCGAAGGTGTCTATAAAAAAGTGATTGAAAACGGTGATCCTCTACCCGAAGGATTGACCGACTTGAGCAATGCCAATTTTCACTGCTCGCCGGCGGCATCGGTGGAGGCCGATGGTTCGTATAGAGTCGGGGGAGTGACCGCGACCGCGAGCTTTCGGTTTTCAAAGTGGATGCGCGACTGGTTTAAACTATCAAATACCAAACTGATCATCGGCAAGGGCGGCATGTCGGTGGAGGATTATCGTGACCTGTTCGTGCCGGTCGGAGCCATTTATCTGACCACGGTCGGCTATGGAACCGGCGCTTTACTCGGGCGTGGTATCAAGCGTGTGCGCGAGGTGTACTGGCTCGAAGAACTTGGTAATGCACAGGCAATGTGGGTATTCGAAGTAGAGAATTTCGGTCCGTTCCTGGTCGAAAGCGATCTCGATGGCAATAGCTTGTTCGAGCAGCATGGCAGAAAAATTAACGCTAATCTGGAAAAATTATACGAGGGTTTGAAAGCACCGGCCCTGAGTCGATTTGGAGAAACCGATGATCGCAAGGATGAGTTGATATAAATCGCCAGCAAAGCCTGATGGTTGATCCTAAGGTTGACCTCGTTTGCAAAATACTCATACTGGCCTGGTTCCTGCCCGCGACAGGCTGGATCCAACCGGCCCAGCATGTGGATGTCGGACTGTTTTCAAAATAATGATACCAGTGGCTGGGAAATCAGGGAATTTGCGGGTACTACCGATTACTCGCTTACACTCGTTGCTGGCAAGCAGGTTCTTGTT
>CBDUSZ010000309.1:0-3543 GCA_965370015.1 uncultured bacterium
CCTGCCTTAGTGGGGATCACTAGTATTTTGTGAAATACTGCATTTTTTTGAATTCGGAATGTTAAGCAAGAATTTTGTTATGTAGAATCCGCCGACCTCTACTACACTTTAAAAAAATAAAATGGAAATCATTATGAAATTTAAGCGGATTTTGCGCCTCGTCCTCATCGCTTTTACCATGCTGGCGTTTAATGTCAGTGCGGAAACTGTGCCTGACTTTGCTTCTATGAAAGATGTGAAACAGAAGAAGCGCGCATTTTTTGAATATATTTATCCCTTGCTTGAAGTGGCAAATAAGGAGGTGTTGGTTAAGCGCAAAAAACTCAATCAAATTCAGGCTGATTTGATCGCCGGTGACGAGTTAACTCCAGGGGAGCGCGAATTTCTCGAAGCGCTGTCGGCCGAGTACTCGCTTAAGCCTGAAGATTCAGCTTCCAGGAAAAATGTAGAAAAATTACTCCGAGCGGTAGATTATGTACCGCCGTCGTTAGCGTTAGCACAGGCGGCAAACGAGTCAGCCTGGGGCACTTCGAGATTTGCCAGACAGGCGAATAATTTTTTCGGGCAGTGGTGTTTCAGAAAAGGTTGCGGCATCGTGCCGGCCCGGCGTGATGCGGGTTCGAAGCACGAGGTGAGGAAGTTTGCCTCGACCCAGGACTCGGTGCGTGGCTATGTAAAAAACATTAATACCGGGCGTGCTTATTCTGCCCTGAGAAGTACAAGAGCAAAAATTCGCAGCAAAAATGCTATGCTCACAGGCCATGACCTGGCTGGCGGGTTGGTTAAGTATTCGGCTCGTGGCCAGGCTTACGTGAAGGAAATAAGGTCGATGATCAGAACCAATAAATTAAAGAAATATGACCAGAAGTTCTGGAATGAATCGGTGGTTAATTAGCAGTTGACCCAGTTTTAAAATATGGCCAACCCTGTTGTTGGCAGAGTTGTCCTGATTCAAAATTTGCGGAGTAAATTAATGTCATTAGATGCTTTTTTCAAGGACGCCAAACAAATTCATCGGCTCGTAGTTACCGCCCTGTATATTATCGGCGGTACCATAACCAGCTATTACCTGGCCGCCTTCAAGGTCGACAAATATGGCCTGTACTACAGAGATGATGATCAATTCTGGTTATCGATCGGGGTCGGGATTTTGATATTAGGCTGGTTTGTAAAGAACTGGAAAAAAATATAGGCGGTATCCTCGTGATTGGTCGAATGATTTCAACCCTGCCTGAACTCCTCGTTGCATCCTGGATGGTCGAATGAATTCGATCCTACGCGATCGGCGATTTTGTAGGGCCGAATTTATTCGGCCAAAATAGCTAACCTAATTTAAACCTGGCAATCAAAATCGGTAGCAGCATCAAGTTCGCTACCAGTGCCGTCATCATCGCAAGCCCGCTCAAAAGGCCGAAATAAATAGTCGGATTAAAGTTCGACAGGGATAATATCGAGAAGCCCAATACCACTGTTACGGTGGTGTAATAAAGTGCGCGCGCGATGCTGTTATGGCAACGCTTAATCGCCGCCCAATAGTCGGAATCGAGCGCGTACTCGGTTCGGAAGCGATGAATATAGTGGATCGAATTGTCCACCCCGATGCCGATACTGATCGCGGCGATGGTAATCGTCATTATATCGAGTGGTATGCCGACCCAGCCCATCAGACCCAGCACTAATCCGGCTGCCAGAATATTGGGAATGATTGCGGCGACTGATATGCGTACCGATTTAAACAGCGCAATAAACATTAAAAGTATCGCGATAAATACCGTACCAATGGTCAATATTTGCGACTGAAACAGGCTTTGCAGCAGGTTGTTATAGAGCACGGCCATGCCCGATATATTGACTTCCTCGGCCTCAAGGCCGAATTTCCCGGTGAGATCCGTGTTTATTTTGTCGAGCAGGGCTTGTCGCTTCAGTGATTTGTTCGATTCATAAATTCGAATGCTGAAACGAATTTGATTGCCGTCCGGGGACAGGTAAGGGTCGATTAAAGATTCCTTCACACTGTCCGGTAAGCGTTTATAAACCACTGCCAGTTTGAAATCGCTATAGGGTCTGCCTTTATTCAGCGCTTCCAGCATTTGCATGCCGGTATATACTGACAGTACCTTGCCGGTTTCAGGCAGGCTTTCGAGATACTGGTGGATTTCGGCGATTTCTAACAGGCCGTCGCTGTTAAACCAGTAACTCGAAGAGGTGATATCGCCACCCAGTAGCAGGTCGGGTAGACCCAGCCCTTCCTCATCTTCTAGAAAATCTCGTGGTGCGTCGATGATGATATCCATCGGTGTTGTGCCACCGAGCTTGTCATCGATCAGGCTCATACCCTGGTAGATTTCAGTATCTGATTTGTAATAATCGATGAAACGATTTTCTACCGAGAGCTGGGGCAGGCCGGAAACAGCGACGCCAGCAAGGATGAGGAAGATTATTATTGTGGCTTTCCCACGGTGATGAATAAACTGTGCCATCGACGCGGTAATGGTACCGGTGACATCGCTGCCAGCCTTGTGATTCAGCCGCGGTAGCAGGATCAAAATCGCCGGGAACAGGGTGAATGCGAGTAAAAATGAAATCGAAATACCGATCACCATCATCCAGCCAAAATCGATTACCGGACGTATGCCGCTAACCAGCAATGAACCGAACGCAACCATGGTGGTGATCGCGGTATAAAAGCAGGGAACGATTTTGCTGCGCACGGTTTCGCTGACCAGCTCAAATTGCGTCATATCGGCATTTAAGTCCGTCAGTTCGCGGTAGCGCACGATTAAATGAATGATAAGCGATAGCGTCACTATTAATAATAACGACACGAAGTTAGACGAAACCACGGTAACCGGCCATTGCGCCCAGCCGAGAAAACCGACCATGGTGAGTGCACTGGTAAGGCAGGCTACCAGCGGCAATACCACCCAGCGCATGGTGCGAAAGGACAGGCTGAGGATGACGACGATAAATGCAATAACACCGACACCGAAAACTTTTAAATCACTGCGGATAAAGTCGATCGAATCGGTGACGATCATCGGCACGCCACCGAGATACATCGTTGCCACATCGCGATGGCCATCCATAATGGTTCTTACCTGTCGAATGGTTTGATCCTGTAAGTTTTTACGTTTCAGGGTTAAAAGCTTTAATTCGGATTTCAGCGTGTCGAGACGAAGTTGCTCATTCTGGTCTAGCGGTTGATCGGCTCGTTTTTCGAACAGGGCATCGCGTTGCGCCGATAATTTGGTGATCCGATCATTTTGTTTCAGGTTCACCTGGATCGCGGTGGTGTCGGCCGAACTGCTGACTAGTAGTTTTTCGTACAGCGGGCTGCTGATCATTTCCTGTCGTGCCAGCTCGATATCGACATCGCTGCTTTCGAGCGTGCGTATCTGTTTGGCTATCTCGTTGAGGGTCATCGGCGGGCTGCTCACTAGTGGCACATCGAGCAGACTGACGACTGAGTCGACGAAGTCGATGGCCGCCAGCTCATCTCTCAGTCGTCCGCTATCGGCCAGGGTTTCCGCGCTGAACAGGGGT
>CBDUSZ010000310.1:0-3542 GCA_965370015.1 uncultured bacterium
ATTCATATCATTTTCCTTTCTTTCATTCATGTGTTTTAAACCGCAATCAAAGTGCTACCGAATAAGCTCGATCTTGCCTGGCCGCCAGGTTTTATCGAACCAGGATTCCAGGGGTCCGTAGAGGCGAAGGATTAACAGAAAGCCTTTACCCGGTACTGTCTGTACCCAATTTTTTTCTTTGCCTTGTGGTGTTTTGGGGCCGAAGTAGACATAAAAAGATCCATCGGCATTCTGTTCAACATCGCCGCGCTCGCTGTTAAGGCTTGGAAACTGCTGATCAGTTTGCAGCATGGAGCGTGACTGCGTATCGTAGAGTACGAAGGACCAGAAATCTTTAGCTGGTACATCTGGCGGTAATGTCAGTCTGTAGGTTTTGGAACCGTTCAGATATTCACCATTGGCATCTCGTACAGCAGCCGCATACTGTGAACCGATACCCGGCATGGCGATTGCCATCGCAGGAGTAATGCCGATTGCGTTGTACATGAATACGCTACGAGCGTCACGATGCAACCAGTCTCCAGCCATAAACTCATGATTGCCAATGGCAAATGGGTTGAACCAGGTGCGGTCATCGTCAGGGTAAAAGTAGATCATGTCATCGCGAGAAGCGAAGCTCAGTGAACGCGCGATGGTCGCTCCGACTAGCGCCGCCTCATTAAGGGTGTTGCGTAAGCGTTTATCCGGGTTAAAGGGTTGTCCTTTGACAATACCGAGTAGCGCCAGACGTCCTCTGGCCTCTGCATCAATCGCGTCATCATGTTCTTTCTGGATAAGTGAATTGATCTCTTCGAAGAAATAAAAGTCATTAGCATGAATCGTATTATGTTCCATGCCGGAGACATTCTTGAATTCCATGACCGGTGGCTTACTGGATTTCGCTAAGGGGAAAATACGCAAATGCTTTTTTATGTTTGCCACCGCCGGCGCGGTGTTACCATCAACAAGGAAACCACGAAGAAGGAACCATACTCCGTAGGTTTTTGAGTGATAGACATGATAATCCTCAGGCACATTGCCTTTATAATCCGGCGGTACTATCAGGAATTTTCCACCTTTACCCCTGTCAGGCCCTGCATTACCGATATCGCCCACATAGCGCATCCACATATCATCAAGGATGCCAAGCACGTTAGGCGGAGACTCAACGACTACAGGACCATCTTTAAGGTCGATGAAAGTACTGGCATAAACAGTTTCCGTGTTTGCGGTCAGCCACAGCGATTTCGAATCCATCAGATTCTCGAAGATGGCAACCTGATTGGCTTTTGTAATACCCAGGTCGCGGTGACCATCTCGCAAAGCCACCATGGACGCGGCGCGGATCTCGTCCAGAAACACGTCAACTCCGCGTTGAAAATCAAGAAAATCATAAGCCTTCTGAACCGTCGCTTCGGTCGGCATGCCGTCGAAGAACTCCAAAACACCAATACGGGTCTCCAGCTTGTTCGGTATGATGATTGACTCTGGTATTTCCGTTGTCATTTGCATTTTGGGCGGTTTTACATCCATCTGACTGGCATCGACATTACCATTCACCACCACTAACAACAGAGCGAACAGAGCCGAAATTCCTGGTATGTTTTTTCCACTATTCACTTTCTTTCTCCTGTTAAAAATTTGTTAATAATCGGTCTATCGCTTCTCTTATCGGCCTGCTATTGACTTGAAGGCGACTCACCTGAGTTAGTCGCATCGTCACTAGCACTTAACCGTTTGTGGGGCAGTGCAGAGTTAGTCTAAAGCTAGTCCCGAACAGCAGAACTATTAGCGGTAAATGATGGTTTATATTCATTTGATATTTCCTCACGCCGCCTGGAATTAGGCGTAATTCCTCCTGGTGCGGAGAATTTATCAGTTGCGGACGCGCTCTTGTATTGGACCTTGGTCCTACACGGAAACATAGAAATCCAAAGGAAGATGTCTGTGCCAATGGCACTTGCGGGTATTACACTGTCGAAAGATGTCCTGGATGGCTGCTGTCATCAGATTGCCAGGCAAGCAGGCTGGGTTGGTGATCAAATCCTGCGCCTTTGACAGTCGGTAAAGCGTGGGCTCCGAGACAAAGTATTCCCGTTGATCGGTATAGTGCACGGCCAGCTCGCGTGGTGAGAACTCAGGCTTGTCCAAAGCCGGTTCAATGATGGCATCCCGATGATCCAGCGGAATCTGGTTCCAGGCTACAGTCGGGGTTGGCTTGCGATTCTCAAGTCCATCAATACCGTTGTCCTGGAAGCGATGCAACCAGATGTATAATTTCATACTTTTCCGAGGCCGAATATCTCATATATCGTCCTCAGGAGCGCCTGCAGCCCCATCCCCGATCAGGCTATTCGGTCCAACTGCGTATGACGCGTTACAGGCCCTATCAACTAAACGTCAAGGACCTTCCCGACTGTACAGGCAGTCGAGAGGAGGTTACTAAACTGGTGCTCGTTTACACCGTGTACAGGCGTAAACGGGAAAAACTCATGAAGCAAATACTCAGACCGTTACCCTCGATAGCGCAGATCTCAACAATTTCCCCATTGTTCAGATAGCCCTTTAAAGCAAACAGGTATAAACACGCGTACATCGATTATCATGCTGGCAACATTCGCATCATTCCAGGTGTTAGCGCCCACATTTGAGAAGAAGTGACTCTTGCCCCCATACCAGGCAAGGCGAAAATGCGTATTGTATCGATGATTCAATTCTGACGGAGATCAATATGGACTATCTCATCAACATTGCCAATATTCTGTACCTGTTTTCCTATCTGGTGAGAGATATTTTGTGGCTGCGTATACTGACAGTGATTGCGGCCATAATCTTAATGATCTATTACTATAACCTGCCCGATCCCTTGTTCATCGCCATTTACTGGAACCTGGTTTTTACCGGTCTCAATATATTCTGGGTTGGTCGACTGCTGAACGAACGTCGCCCGGTTCATTTGACCGGGAATGATCTGCGCCTGTATCAACTGGTGTTCCGCTGCCTGACGCCACGCGAAATGCAACAATTGTTGAAACTTGGTCGTTGGGAGAAGGCCGAGGTAGAGGAATGTTTTATTTCCGAGGGCGATACGCTGGACCGTTTGATGGTGATTTGTTCAGGGAGGGTCAATGTCGTGAAGGATGGAAAAGTAGTGGAAGAACTCAGCGACGGCCAGTTTATCGGCGAGATTCCATTTGTCACCGAAGTCTCCGCGCCAGCTAACGTAGTGGCGCTTGAAGAAACCTATTATATGTCGTGGGACAAGCAGGAACTGAAAAAATTTCTCAAGAGCAAGACCGAACTGCAAATGGGACTGCAACTTACGCTGGGATTCGACTTGACTAAACGCCTTGAAGCGACCTACGTACGCTGATACTGATCGAGCATGCAGAGGCCGACTTCTGTGCCATTTAACCGAAGCCTCTCTCCTGAAAACGGGCAGTCATTGAATCAATCACCAGAAACGATGATATGGACAGAGCAGTGGTTGTTAGTTTAATGTGTTGAATTCACAAAGAGATAAAAAAATACCAGGGCATTTAATACATGCCCGGTATAGAGTT
>CBDUSZ010000311.1:0-3530 GCA_965370015.1 uncultured bacterium
TGAACAGCCTTTTACCAGGGGCAGCCGGATTATATTAGGGCTTGCGGGGCGGATAAACAGATAGGCGACTAAACCGATCATGAGTATGATCAGCTGCTCGACTGCTGCTTTATAGATCCATTTCCACCCAATATGGGAAGTGATCCGACCCTTCGGCCTTTACGTCGGCACGTGTGTGTAGGACGCGATCAGCCAGCCCGGTGCTGACAAAACAATAGTCCAGTTTTTGTTTCGTCTGATCTCGTTGCAACTCATCGGTCCAGTAGGTATAGGGTGTTTGCGCCGCATCATCTGGCGCCAGGGCATGGCTATCGACAAATTCGTCGATGTAGCTAACACGTCCATAATCGGGTTCCTGGTGCCCGGAGAGTAGCCGATAGGTTTTGCTGTCGGGCAGTGTATTGAAATCCCCCATTAAAATCGCATGAGGTGTTGCCGCAGGCACGGACTCTTCTTCTGCCCAGTTCGCATCGACGATCTTGTGATCGCCCGACCACATGCCACCAGTTTTTTGCCAGTTACGGTGGTGGGTAATCAATTGCTCGATTTGTATGACTCTCTCCCTTTCACTCAGGGGACTGAGGTGCAGGGAATAGATACGAACCAGTCCGGCTTTTGTATCAACAACGCCTTCAATCGCTCCCATGTGCATATTGAAACAGGTTGTCGATGCAATTTTATCGAACACCAGCAGCTTTGAATACAGTATGGGTGTTTTCGATAATAGCATCGTACCGGACTGACGGCGGCGGTTGACGACCTTGCCGTTCTTGGTGTGGGTGCTGGTATCTGCATCGAACGCGGGGCCATACACCCAGTAATAAGATGGTAATAAATCACCGATGACTTGTGGTTGATCGACCATGCCAGAACGTTGCCAGTAGCGTTCGACTTCCTGCAGGGCGATAACATCTGCGCCCTCTACCGAGGCGGCAATACGCTTGAGGTCGTATTTGCTATCCCGCCCCAGACCATAACGAATGTTGTAGCTGACTATATGCATCATGAAGCCTTACATGGTTAAGCTGTTACAGCCGATCTGGATCCAGAATAAAAAAATAAAGATCGTACATCACTGATTGGGTAAATGACAACTCGTATTTATTTTCCACTGGTATTTATGTAGTCCAAAACAGACAAATCTGCCAGAATAATTTTACTTCATTCCGGCTGACTTATTGATACCTGTTTTGCCAAAGATATGCAGCATCTGCCGTGCTGCGTATATTCCCCTCCTGCTGCCTTCCGTATTATTTTCCTTTCCACACCGGCTCGCGCTTTTCCGCGAAAGCCTTAAACCCTTCAAGTCCATCCTCGCTGCCATACAGAATATCAACGGTTTCAAACTGGCGCTTGGTAATGCGATTTAGTCCATCCTGAAACTTCATACCCTCGGCTTCACGCGCGACTTGCTTAATCGATGCAAACACCAGTGGCGGGCCGGCTTCGAGTTGTTCGGCGACTTCCCAGACGCGATCCATGAGCTTGTCGGCAGGCATCACTTCATTTACCAGGCCCCATCGATGTGCTTCCTGAACATCCATCCAACGACCGGTGTAAAGCATTTCCATCGCCACATGGTAAGGAATGCGTTTGGGCAATTTAAGTGTCGCGGCGTCCGCCAGGGTGCCAGCCTTTATCTCCGGCAGGGCAAAACTCGAATGATCCGAGGCATAGATCAGGTCTGCCGATAGTGCGAGTTCGAATCCGCCGCCGACTGCCATACCATTCACCGCGGCGATTACCGGTTTGTTTAAATCGCGTAATTCTTGCAAGCCGGCAAACCCGCCGACCCCATAATCGGCGTCAACAGCATCGCCGTCGGCGGCAGCCTTGAGATCCCAGCCGGCAGAGAAAAATTTATCCCCGGCAGTGCTGACAATGGCTACACGTAAATCAGGGTTGTCACGAAACTCCTTAAAAACCTCACCCATTAATCGACTGGTCGGCAGGTCGATGGCATTCGCTTTGGGACGGTCAAGGGTGACTTCGAGGATGCCACCCACGCATTTGGTTTTTACCACTTCAGACATTGGATTCTTTCTCCTGTAAAACGATAAGCGCGTCGGCAGCGAATACACCTTTGCCTTCCGCGCATAATAATAAAGGGTTAACCTCGAGTTCGAGTAATCGCCCTGATTCACTGACAGCATACTGTTGTATCGCCATGATCGCATCAACCGCGGCGTTAATATCGGCTTTTGATTTGCCGCGATAGCCTGCGAACAGCGGGGCTGATTTTAGCCCGGCGAGCAGATTTTCTATTTCGCCACGCGTCGCCGGTATTACCAGCGTGTGACTGTCCTTCATGATCTCTACCAGAATGCCACCGCTGCCGATGGTCATTACCAGGCCGAACTGGGCATCATGGGTGATGCCGACTATCAGTTCTGCAATAACATCTTCGACCAGAGATTCGAGGTAAAGCTGGTCACTTAGCTCGAACAATTCGTTGGCAGCCTGAGTGACAGCATCGGCTGAGCGTAAATTGAGGCGTACCGCGTTGGCTTCTGTTTTGTGCGCAATGCCGAGTGCTTTAAGTACCAGTGGATAGCCTAATTTATCGACTCTCTCCAGTGCATCCTTTACCGACGCCACGGCATAACCCGATGGTATTGGTAGCTGGAAATCAGCTAATCTTTGCTTGGCGTCGTTTTCGTTCAAAGTGACTCTTTTAGGACTTGTCGTTGCTGGCTTTAATACCGCACAGGCGGGTTCGCGTTGCCAGGCAGTACCAATATTCGCCGCGATTTCTGCGGCCTGCAGCGCCTCGTCAAAGCCGTACAGGCTGACGATGCCTTTTTGCATAAATGCCTCGGTGTAGTCCTCTGAAATATTTTCTGCCATCGATACCACGAAAGCGCCTTTTGCGTTGTTGGCCTTGAGTGCTGCTTCGAAGCATGCAACCGCGACCTGCCATTCGGCATCGTCGCAGCGTTCGCGGTGCGGAAAATCGAGAATCAGAAAATTCATATCGAAATCATTGCCCGCCATCGCGCTATAGGCAGCCGTCATGACCTCGCCATTGCCCCAGCAATAGGTGTGGTAGTCGAGCGGATTGGCAACGGTCACCAAAGGCCCCAGTGCAGCTGCTACAGGTTGTTTCTGTTTGTCGTCCAGGGTTGGAAAAAATACTTTTTTGCCGACTGCCGAGTCAGCGATAATGCTTGCCTCACCACCTGAGCAGCTCATCGATGAGAGTCGGTAACCATCCAGTGTTCCGCAAACGTGCAACAGTTTTAACGCCTCCAAAAATGTTGGAATGGAATGTGCCTGTCCAAATCCGCTACGTGCCAGGAACGCTTCGGCAGCTGCCTGCGAACCTGCCAAAGAAGCCGTATGGGACAGTGTAGAGATCTGTGCCTGTTCGCTTTTTCCGGCCTTAAAGACGACCACCGGCTTGCCAAGTTCACGCGACTTTTGTGCCAGTGCTTCCATCCCCGAAATCGAGTCGAAACCTTCGATATAAAGCCCAAGTGTGGTAACGCGGGAATCGTCGAGTATGGTCAACGCTAACTCCGACATGCCAA
>CBDUSZ010000312.1:0-3522 GCA_965370015.1 uncultured bacterium
TATATTAACCTCCTGACTACTATAGACGGCGAGATCACTATCACTACCGCAGGCCTGGCTGCAGGTGCTGGTACCGAGATGGTAGTTGTGATGACACCTAACGCTGTAGTTGGAGCAGGCGCAGTGTCCTGGCTCTTAACAGGTACTGGTTGCACCACTCAAAATCGTAGTATTAAGTGTTAAGCAGCAATACACCGCTGTAGCAACAAGCTATATCGAGGGCGCAGGTTTTAAAAACCTGCGCCCTTTTTTTATTTTTAACATTGAACTGGTAGTTTGCCCACATAGTTTACTGGATCAATATGCGTAATAATTAAGAAGGCCTCCCCTTTTGACTTTGAAGAAATGTGAATCTGTCACAAAAGTTCAACAATTTTGTCAAACTGTAATATACTCAAGACCTTAGGACACAATTCGTATAAATTACAATAAATCAATACCTATGGCTGCAACCAACATGAATTTAACAGGGCTTGCCCGAAAGCTCGTATTAGATAACCATCTCGATGAAGCGGCAGCCATCGAAGCGGTGCAGAATGCCAACAAGGAAAGTGTGCCACTCACCAGTTTCCTGGTGAAAAATAAAATTGTTGCATCTTCGGTCATCGCTACTATTTCCTCCAAGGAATTTGGTTTACCTGTTTTTGACCTATCGGCGATGGACCCTGAATTTGCCGCGCTGACACTGGTTGAGGAAAAACTAATCACCAAACTCGATGCGGTACCGCTGTTCAAACGCGGCAACCGTTTATTTGTCGCGGTGTCTAATCCAACTAATACGCAGGCACTGGATGAATTCAAGTTTCACACCGGCCTGTCGACCGAAGCCATCCTGGTTCAGGAAGACCAGCTACGCGCATTTATTGAGAAAGCAGTAGCAGCGATGGATGACGTCGGGGGCATGGATGACATGCTCGATGATGACCTTGAAAATCTCGATATAGGGTCTGAAGACGAAGAAGCAGCCGCTGCATCCCAGGCCGAGGCAAACGATGCTCCGGTTATCAAATATGTTAACAAAATTTTACTCGACGGCATCAACAAGGGCGCGTCGGATATACACTTCGAGCCTTACGAAAAACGCTATCGTGTACGTTATCGCGTCGATGGCATGCTTGCCGAGGTGGCCTCGCCTCCGATCAGTATTGCCGCCAAGCTGACAGCTCGTATAAAAGTCATGTCGCGCATGGATATATCCGAGAGGCGCGTACCACAGGACGGACGCATCAAGCTCAAGTTGTCGAAAAAGCGTTCGATCGATTTTCGTGTAAACACCTGCCCGACTCTGTTTGGCGAGAAAGTCGTATTGCGTATTCTTGATGCAACCAGCGCGCAATTGGGTATAGATGCACTGGGCTACGAACCAGAGCAAAAAGACCTGTACATGAAAGCTCTCGCCAATCCTTACGGCATGATCCTGGTAACCGGCCCTACCGGTAGTGGTAAAACCGTATCGCTATACACCGGTCTGAATATTCTCAACCAGCCGGAAACGAATATTTCCACCGCAGAAGATCCAGTGGAAATAAACCTTGAAGGTATTAACCAGGTGAATGTTAACGAAAAGGTCGGTTTGACATTTGCTGAAGCGCTAAAGGCTTTTCTACGTCAGGACCCTGATATCATTATGGTCGGTGAGATTCGTGACCTTGAAACAGCCAGTATTGCAATTAAGGCCGCACAAACAGGACACCTGGTGCTGTCGACACTGCATACCAACGATGCACCACAAACCCTGACTCGACTGTTGAATATGGGTGTGCCCGCGTTCAACATTGCCACCTCGGTAAATCTGATAATTGCGCAAAGACTGGGGCGTCGATTGTGTACCGAATGTAAAATACCTGAAGACTTGCCCAACGAGGTATTGCTTAAGGAAGGCTTTACCAGGGAAGATGTGAAGGAAGGTATGAAGATTTATAAAGCTGTCGGTTGCGACAAGTGTAACAAAGGATACAAGGGCCGAGTTGGTATTTACCAGGTCATGGGTATATCTGAAGAAATGGGTAGATTGATCATGGGTGGCGCTAATTCCCTTGATCTCGCAGACCAGGCGGCAAAGGAAGGTATTCCAGACCTGAGACGCTCAGCCCTGATGAAGGTCAAGTCCGGTCTGTTAAGCCTGGAAGAAGCCAACCGCGTAACCAAGGACTAGACGGCAAACCTAGAGAAAAACAATGGCAAAAAAACCGGCAGGAAAAATTGAATTCACTTACGTGGGCACGAATCGTGCGGGCACTAAAGTAAAAGGCGAAATTTTCGCTTTGAGCGATGTGCTGGCGAAGGGCGATCTGCGCAAACAGGGTATTAACCCGCTCAAAGTTCGCAAGAAACCGCAGCCGTTATTCGGTGGCGCTGCCAAAATCACCCCATCCGATATCGCTATATTCGCGCGTCAAATGGCGACCATGATGAAGGCAGGTGTACCCCTGGTGCAATCATTCGAAATCATCGGACTGGGTCACGATAACAAGTCCATGCAAAAAATGATAATGAGCATTAAGAGCGAGGTTGAAAGTGGTGTATCCCTTGGCGAATCTCTAGCCAAGCAACCACTTTATTTCGACCCTTTATTTGTCAACCTGGTCACTGCGGGTGAACAGTCGGGTGCGCTTGAGACCATGCTCGACAAGCTCGCTACTTATAAAGAAAAAACCGAAGCACTGAAAGCCAAGGTAAAGAAAGCGCTATTTTATCCGATCGCGGTACTGGTCGTCGCATTCATAGTCACGGTAATATTACTGGTCTTCGTAGTGCCGCAATTCGAGGAGTTGTTTGACTCTTTCGGCGCCGATTTACCCGCAATGACAATGTTTGTTATCAACCTTTCTGAATTTATGCAATCCTATTGGTGGGTCATTGCCGGTACTATTGGTGGTACTGTCTATATCACATTGCGTATCAAGAAAACTTCGCCAAAATTGCAGGAAGCTTTCGATCGAATAGCTTTAAAAGCGCCGGTTATCGGCGAAATTACCACCAAATCGGCAATTGCACGATTCTCGCGAACACTCGAAACCATGTCTGCGGCCGGGGTGCCATTGGTTGAAGCGATGGAGTCTGTCGCGGGTGCATGCGGTAATATCATTTATTACAAAGCCACCATGAGGATAAGAGACGAGGTTTCACAAGGCACTCAGCTGCAAACATCGATGCGCAGCACCGGGCTATTTCCCAATATGGCAATTCAAATGGTATCCATCGGTGAAGAAGCCGGATCTCTGGATGACATGCTGTCTAAAGTTGCTGATTTTTACGAAACCGAAGTAGACAATGCGGTCGACGCGCTTACCTCGCTGCTGGAGCCGATCATCATGGCCGTGCTGGGTGTACTGGTAGGCGGCCTCATCATCGCCATGTACCTGCCAATATTTAAATTGGGTTCGGTGGTATAAGGACTAGCCCGGGTATTGCACAAAGGCGGTAGTCAGCCATTAAAAATTATCCATTTCAATGATATAGGGAAGATATGTATCGTATTGACTGTTGCAGTTATTATCTGTACGAATTACTACAGGCATC
>CBDUSZ010000313.1:0-3506 GCA_965370015.1 uncultured bacterium
CTGCCCTTTTCTTGGTTACTTCTTTTTGGCAAAAAAAGAAGTGACTCGCGCACTTACTCGCTAGCAACTACGAAGCGCTAAAAGAATTGGTGTGCGAAAACCTGTCTAGTCAGAAAATCCTATGATGAGGTGATACGCTCAGGAAAATACCCATTAGCAATGGAAATGAAAACCTACCCTAACTCCACAATTTCAAAATCATGCGTAATCTCTGCCATCTTCCCCAACATTATTGACGCAGAGCAATACTTCTCGGCCGACAGATTAACCGCTTTCTCGACTTTGGCTGAATCGAGATTGTTACCACTAACGATAAAATGTATATGAATCCGGGTAAAAACCTTAGGGACCTCCTCTGCTCGATCTGAATCGACTTCAACCTCGCAGTCGACTATTGCCTGACGGGATTTTTTCAAAATAGACACTACATCGAATGCGGTGCAACCACCAACCCCGAGCAAAAGCATCTCCATCGGGCGGATACCAAGATCGCGTCCACCATGTTCAGGCGCACCATCCATTACCACCGCATGCCCACTACCGGATTCACCGACAAAAGTCATGTGATCCAGCCACTTAACTCTACATCTCATCGAAATTTACCTATTTAATGTTGTTACAGAAAAATTATGATATGTTACGTTTAATGATAAATACAAAAACAGGATACAACGATGGACGTTAAGCCTGTGCCCAGAATCTTACCGCGTGAAAATCCAGCACTGGACAGATTTTTGCATCACTGCCATGTAAAAAAGTATGCTGCTCGCAGTACTATTATTCACGCCGGGGACGAGTCCGAGACACTTTACTATATCATCGACGGTTCGGTCAGCGTAGTTATCGAGGATTCAGATAGCAAGGAAATCATACTCGCCTATCTTAATCCGGGCGACTTTTTCGGCGAAATGGGTTTGTTCGAAGCTGATATAAAACGCAGCGCCTGGATTAATACCAAAACCGTTTGCGAAGTTGCCGAAATTCATTACAGCCAGTTCATAACACTGGCCAGGGAAACACCCGAAATTTTATTTCAGCTATCTTCTCAACTAGCCAGTCGTTTGCGCAATACCAGCCGCAAAGTCAGTAATCTCGCTTTCATGGATGTCACAGGGCGGGTTGCCCGGACATTGCTCGATCTTGCCCGCGAACCCGACGCAATTACGCACCCCGATGGTATGCAGATCAAGATAACACGCCAGGAAATTGCCAAGATAGTCGGCTGCTCGCGTGAAATGGCGGGTCGTGTAATGAAAGTCCTGGAAGAAGATGGACTGATTACTGCGCATGGTAAAACAATTGTGGTTTTCGGCACACGCTAGAGAGATCCCGGGCAATTAATCGCCTGGATACTTGATTCAGGCAAAAAACAGCGCCTTTAATTCTGCCCCGGGCTCTTCGGCGCGCATAAAAGCTTCACCGACAAGAAAGCTATTGACGCCATGATCGCGCATTAACTGTACATCTTCACTACTATGTATGCCACTTTCGGTGACTAGCAGACACGATTCAGGAATTTGATCGAGCAAGTCCAGAGTAGTCGACAGGCTGGTTTCGAAGGTATGCAGATTGCGATTGTTAATCCCCAGTATATCCAGGTCGAGATGCATGGCCCGCTCCAGTTCTTGCTGATCGTGTACCTCGACTAGCGTATCCATACCAAGCTCACTGGATAAGCAGTACAGATCCTTCAGTGCCATATCTTCCAGGGCCGCTACAATTAATAATATGCAATCGGCACCAAGCGCCCTCGCCTCGTACACCTGGTAGGCATCAATAATGAAATCCTTGCGAATTACTGGTAGTAGACAGGCGTTTCGAGCGGCCACCAGATAGTCGTCATGACCCTGAAAATAATCGCGATCAGTCAGCACAGAAATACAGGCAGCGCCACCACGCGCATAAGATTTGGCAATTTGCACAGGATCGAAGTCTTCGCGTATCACGCCTTTGCTCGGCGAGGCTTTTTTAATCTCGGCTATCACCGCCGCTAAGCCGCTGGATTGCTTGTCGCGTAGTGCGCTGATAAATCCACGCGGAGCTGTCGCTGCCTCTAATTGCCGCCGCAGTTGATCGAGCGGAGCCTGCCGTTTACAGACCGCTATTTCTTCGATTTTACGCCGCAGAATCCGATTCAGGATATCTGCTCTTGAACCTGCCATCAGGAATTCGTTTTCGCGACCAGATTGGCTAATACAGCCGACGCCTTGCCCTCGGCGATGGCGTCTTTAGCCATTTGAATACCTTCCGACAAAGAGCCTGCGACACCGGATACGTAGATGGCTGCACCAGCATTCATGCAGACGATATCTAGTGCCGGGCCGGGAGTATTAGATAGTACTGATCGAATCATCGCCAGGCTTTGCTCGACGCCATCTACCCTTAAGGTACTGGAATCGGCAATTTCAATAGCAAAATCGCCAGGTGAGATTGTATAACACGATACTTCACCGTCTTTCAGTTCGGCAACCCTGGTTTTTGCCGAAATACTAATTTCATCCATACCATCCTCTGCGTGCACCACCATCACATGGCGACTGCCAAGCTGTTTGAGCACATGCGCAAGTGGTTCGACCAGATCGCCGTCGAACACACCTATTATCTGGTTGGGCGCACCCGCCGGATTGGTCAACGGGCCTAATACGTTGAATATAGTACGCACCGCCATTTCCTTGCGTGGCCCGATCGCGTGACGCATGGCGCTATGGTGTTTTTGTGCGAACATAAAACCGACCCCGACTTCCTCGATACAGGCGCCTACCTGTTGTGGGTCTATATCCAGATTAACCCCTGCCGCTTCGAGTACATCGGCACTACCCGATTTGCTGGAGACCGATCGATTGCCATGTTTTGCCACCCGTGCACCAGCGGCAGCGGCGACAATCGCACTCGCGGTAGAGATATTAAAACTACCCGAGGCATCGCCCCCAGTTCCACAGGTGTCAACCAGGTGTCGTGCATCAACATCAACACGCGTGGAAAGTTCGCGCATAACGGTAGCAGCAGCGCTGATCTCGTCGACGCTCTCGCCTTTCATGCGTAAGCCAACCAGAAATCCGCCGATCTGTGCCGGCGTACATTCTCCGGTCATGATTTGCTGCATCACTGCCGTCATATCCTGCTTGCTGAGACCATGCCCGGCAATTACCATTTTTATCGCTGCTTGAATATTCATCGGTTCCCCAACCTGATTTTTATATCCGCAAATTATAACCAACTAACCGGGTCACTACTAACCGGGGTCAGATCTGAATAGCACTTACTTAAGCCCCAAAACTCCCATCCGTCGTACCGGGCTCGATCCGGTACCCATTACAAAGAGGCTCCAGAGCGTACAGTAAACACTGTCCAATGGATTCCGGCTCGGAGGCCGGAATGACGAAAATAGGGTTTCGGGGCTTAAGTAAGTACCATTCGGGTCAGATCTGGCTTTTAGACTATAAATCATCGCTCACCCGGGCCTTCGTATGATCTTCCCAATTGCAAAATCAATCGATACTGACCCC
>CBDUSZ010000314.1:0-3484 GCA_965370015.1 uncultured bacterium
TTAATAGATACCAGAAGATAGATATAAAGCTAACACCTGTTTGCGGATGATGCCTGGTACTGCGAGAACTACCGGTCAAGACCAACACCTCTAAAGCGTGAACGAACAGTGAAGAATGCACCAATATCACGAAGTGGACTGGGGGGTATCCATGCACCCGGGGGCGAAGCGAGACAGTCGCTAACCGCCGGAGAAGTCTCCCCACTGGCATATTCAGCGATAGCTTTACCAAAGGCCGTACCGCGACTAACGCCAGAACCATTATAGCCACCTGCAAGATAAATATTTTCGCTCTGTTGGCCAAAATAATTGGTGCCGTTACGGCTGATGCCTTCTACACCAGACCAGGAAAATTCAAATGGCACCTGCGCTAGTTGGGGAAAACGTTTATCGAATGCAGCCCGGTGGATAATTTGACGCTGCGCCAGTTGATCTTCCGACAATAACTTTGAGCCGCGATATTCCGCCGTATTACGTATGCATAATCGACCGTCACTGGTTAACCGCACAGTCGCGCCGCCGCTGTGAAGAGATAATACACCCCATTCTATCTGACTGCCGAGGCTGCAAAGCTCCAGTTTATTTAATACCCGTGTGAAACTACCAGACAAGGTACTACCAACTATATATGACCCCAGGAAACCGAGTGTCGATGCCTCGTAATTCATCGCCAGGATAAGCCGGTCCGTTTTTACTTCACCCTGTGCAAGGCGAAGTGTCAACGGTTGACCTTTGTCGATCTTAAGCACCGGGTTTTGCTCATACAGTCTGACGTTAGCGGGTAATGAATCGGCTAGCCCACGTACAAGGGCGGCTGGTTGTAACAAGGCTCCAGCTTTAACATGAACACCGAACTGATAAAGTTCGGTACCCAACAAACTGGACAAAGCAGATCTATCAAGCGGCCTGTGGCTTATTTCCAGGGTTTCGAGGTAACGCTGGAAGTATTCAAATTCTTTGATCGCCTTGCGATCGGCAGCAGTGTGATAAATGCCTTTCTCATTCCATTGACAGTCAATTGCATTCTCAGAAACTTGTACGCGTAATAGTTCCAGCCCCGTCTGGTTGATACGATTGATTCTGCGGTAGTTTTCTACCTGAGCTGGAATCATTCGGCCCGAAAACTGGCTGACCGCGACAGCAAAACCAGAATTGCGTCCTGAAGCACCCTGCCCGATCAGGCGTGCATCAAACAGGAAAATTTCTTTATCGGGATGAAGTTCGCCCAGCCGGCGAGCGCAGGCTAGCCCTGTAAAACCCGCCCCTATCACTACCCAGGGTACCCGCTGTGTCCCGCTTAGAGGTTGGCTGCCCTCGCGTTCTGGCAAAAGCTCTGCCCAGCCATGGGGGTCTGTGGGAAATTTTTCACTAGCCGATGTCACGGATAAATCTCGCAGCAAAAATAAAGACCGAACCAATGGGATTAGTCTCGATATGAGTATTTGGATAAGACCGCTTAATCGGCCAATACGACCGATATCTTGAATTCTAGTTGGTTATTATTAACTGGCACAAGTTTTAATTTAATACGCCCAGCCAACACCGCTATTACGCTACGTAGATATCGAAATAATTGCCTTCGACATAACCAGTTTCTATGAATATTTCACCGTATTCATTACCAGATGCCGTAGATTGTATGATTAATCAGAGGCGGCTTCATCAGACAGGTCATATAGCAACTCTAGAACTTGACTGCGATATTTTAATTACGCCTTTAGTGAGTCGATTGAATTGGCTCTGTCGAGGCAAATAATATAGAGTTCAGTTCCGAACTAATCTGGTATAGATATGAATCAGGACATCTCGCCCCTTGAACTTCGCAGGCAAATTCGCAGCGGGGAATTTACCGGCAATACCTCCGGTTATTCGAAGGGTTATGTTCAGGGCAACCTGTGTATTTTACCGGCGGACTGGGCAAACGATTTCTTACAGTTTTGCCAGCTAAATCCGAAACCCTGCCCACTCATCGGAATGTCTTCAGTACCGGGCGATTTCAACATCGCCAAACTCGGCGCAGACCTCGATATACGCACCGATTTCCCAGGCTATAGAGTTTTCAAAAATGGTGAATTAGCGGAAGAAGTCACCGACGTCAGAAATTACTGGCGCGACGATCTGGTGAGCTTCGTACTCGGCTGTTCTTTCTCATTCGAAGAGGCGCTGATCGCCGATGGCCTGGAAATCCGCAACGTATCCGAAGGCGTCAATGTGCCGATGTATCGTACCAATATCGACTGTGCCAGTGCCGGGCGCTTCAGTGGCAAAATGGTAGTCAGCATGCGCCCGATGCTTCCGGCCGATGCAATTCGGGCGATCCAGATTTGCACCCGTTTCCCGTCGGTGCACGGTGCGCCGATTCACTTTGGCGACGCCGATTTAATTGGCATTGCTGATATTAATGCACCCGAATTTGGCGATGCCGTTAGCATCAAAGAGAATGAAGTTCCGGTTTTCTGGGCCTGTGGAGTCACACCCCAGGTAGCACTGGAACAAGCCAAACCACCTTTTTGCATCACCCACACACCGGGATGCATGCTAGTCACAGATTTACCCAACAGCCAACTGGCTGTGATGTAGCCCGGAGACTTATCGATGTTAATGCTGAATAGCGATCTTGGCGAAAGCTACGGTTCCTGGAAGATGGGGCGTGACGAAGCTGTGATGCCGCATATAGACCAGGCCAATATAGCCTGCGGCTTTCATGCTGGCGACCCGCTGGTAATGCAACAAACCCTGGCGCTGGCCAAAGCCAACAAGGTGATGGTTGGTGCCCACCCTGGCTACCCCGATCTGGTTGGCTTTGGACGTCGTTCGATGAATTGTTCCGCGGCAGAAATTAGCGCTTTAGTCAGCTATCAAATCGCCGCGATCGACGGTATGGCTAAAAACCAGGGCCTGGAACTCGCCTACGTCAAGCCGCATGGTGCACTATATAACGACATGATGGCTAAACAACCAGTACGCGCAGCCATCATGCAGGCTGTGGCGGAATATCATTGCCCCCTTCGCTTAACGCTGCTGGCGACACCGACATACGAGCAGCATCGTGAGGAAGCCGACGCTGTCGGTATTGAACTCTGGTTCGAAGCTTTTGCCGACCGCTGCTACGACGATGACGGCAAACTACTGTCGCGTTCAAAACCAGGCGCAGTTCATACGCGAGAGAAAATGCTCGCGCAGGTCGAGCAAATTTGCAGCACGGGAACGGTAACCTCGGTGGGCGGTAAAAGGCTAAATCTGCGTGCGGATACACTTTGCGTACATGGCGATAATGAAGCAGGCATCGCAGCAATTATCGATATCCGCAACATTATCCATCGATGAAAATTGAAACAGCGGGGCAGGATGCCTTTATTGTCTATTTTGGCGAACAGGTCAGCACAGCGGTTTCGGCACAGATTCAGCACGCTGTTAGCAATATTCAGACGCAAATGGCGGACATTATTATCGACCTGGTGCCATCTTATGCCTCGTTACTAGT
>CBDUSZ010000315.1:0-3484 GCA_965370015.1 uncultured bacterium
ATGCGATGATTTTGTCGAGTCGGGAAAATAATAACGTGACGGCTGAGACATGGACCAGGCAGTAAGAAATACCGAGCGCTCCCTGACGCAATACGAGCAGCATTATAGCTGGTCGCACCCGCTGGGCGATCATTGCATCGCGCATAAGGACGGTGCGGTTTCTATTATGATTGACTGGGATGGTGTCGATACCGAATTATTATCGGATCAACAAAAGTTAGCGCGTTGGGCCAGTTTCTATTTGCTGCTTAATTCGCTCTCACCCCGGTATTGTATCGAGGCCCATTTTTGGCGTGAGCAGGATAGCAGTCTGGCAGATCGATACCTGGCTAAGAACAAAGAGATGATCCGCTCAGTCGAGTTCGCCACCCACATTCGGGAGAATCATGCCAGACACTTATCGCAGTATAGTCGACGTAATACGGTCGCATTTATCCTGACTCGATTGCCGGATAGCAATCCTTTAGCATTTTTTGCGAAGAAGAATCTAACCCGGCAAGCCATACTTGCCCGCGAACTGGAAGTCGAGGCGCACAATATTTCCCGCAGCCTGGAAGGTGCGCGGCTAGCTACCCACCAGCAGTACCGGCAATCGATCCTGCGATCGTTTGACCGTTCTGTCAATCATCAGTCCTTGCCCGATTTTAATCCTCAGTTATTGCTCACCGAGCAAATCATCAATGAGGCCCCCACCCTCGATCAGGGCATGGTGCGAATGCGGGATCGATATACTAAAGTCCTGTTGCTATACATGTATCCGAATTCAAGCCCGGCCTGGTTTTCGGCGCTGGCCGCTGTGCCGGCCGATATTCACGTATCGCAGATCATATTACCGACCGATACCCTGTCGCAGATGAATCAGGCTGAGCGAGAGCAGGATATGGTCGAAGGCATGGCTTCGAACCGTGGGCGTTATACGACGGCGAAGGGCTTAAGCGACCTGGCGTCTTATCAAAAACTCATCGCCGATGAAAATCTGTCTATCTTTAGAAACGCTTACATCATTCACGTCCATGGCCTTTCTCATGAGCATATTAACACCACCGTCGACGATATCCGTTATTGGGTAGTGCGCGAGCGTGGCGTTCTGAAAGAGCAGGATTATATCCAGTTACCTTATTTCAGGGCGGCGCAGCCAGGGCAGGGTTATCGATGCCCCTCGTTTCGTCCCGATCACACCTGGCAGGTGGCCGACATGCTGCCGGTCGAAGTCTATCGACAGGGTAGCGATAATCCGGAATCGCTGAGGCTTGGGGTAGGTTCGCAGCTTGTCGGATTTAATTTATCCGACGAAGCGATCGCGCACAGTTTTACGGTGGCGATGACCGGGGCAGGCAAGGGTGTCGATAAAGGCGCCACCATCATCGAAACTTATCCGTTCGGGATCGACTGGTATATCGCCGAGATCGGCGAATCCTATCGCTGGACTGTCGAGTCACTCGGCGGTAACTATACCACCATCGATCCCGACCACGATGTCGTCAATCCCTTGCCGCCGTATCGAGTCGCCGACCCGGACCCAGACTATGACGCTGGTGAATTACCTCTCAACGCGAAGATCGTCGGGGGTACGGTCAAGGCGCTCGGATTTTTATTAACCGGTGGAAAATCCAGTCTTGATCAGCACCAACGCGCGGCGGCGCAACTGGTGTTACAGGCGATGTACATCGACACCAATCAGAGTGCGGAAGCGCCCACACTGTTTGATTATTTTCAGACTATCAGTAGCGCTGATTTTTTTGAAAATAAACAACAGTCAGAAGCCGCAAAGTCTATGGCGGCTAACCTGGAGAGTTTCCTGTCTACCGCTGAAGGCCGGTTATTCAAAGCCCAGGATAACCTGGTACTGTCCGAAGGCATTACCGGGGTTAACTTGAAAGACGTTAAAAGCGCATCCGAGGAATTATTGCAATTCTACCTGGTGTTTCTATCGCTGCGTTATTCACAATTGGCGTTTTTCCGGCCTAACAATTCGCGCATTTTACTCGATGAAATGCACGAGTTCGTCAACACTTCACCCGAAGTGATCGGCTCGTTAATCTCCGCGGTATCGCGGATGGGCCGAAAAGACGCGGGCTTTATCGATCTGGTGACCCAGGGTATCAAGGAAATCGATGTCATCGAGGAAGAGGTGCTCAATTCGATGCCATTGCGAACCCTGCTGTATCGACCTGATGGGCACGAGGCTATTGCCTCCAGGATTACCATGCCCGAAGGTATCCTGCCGATCTGGAAGGCGTTCCCGTATCCGGAAAAATTACCCTATCGCCCCGGACTACGCTCGGTAGGCGACGACTGGTTTAACCTGCACCTCACTTTTAGCCCGGATATGCTGGCCCTGGTAGATACTTCGCAGCTCGCTAGAAAAAAACAAATCGCTTCGCAAACCACCGATCCGTTGGAGCGCATTGCACTTTTTTATAAAGGAACCGAGTCATGACTCTTCGAATATTACTCCTGTTGTTTTGTCTCTTACCCGTGACCCCGGTATCCGCCGACATGTGGGGCGCCGGTGATATGAAAATCATCGCTGAATTGAAAGCCATGTACCAGACCATGATTAAAACCCTGAACCAGGCAAAGACTCAAAATGAGCAATTAAACACGGTTAAAACCACCCTTAATAATTTTGTCGAAACCCGACAGTTGGTACAGAACTTTGATGCGGATCGTATCGCCAGGCGCATCTACAATGATTTCGAAGGGATTACGCAAATGGATGATCTGAATGGTATGAACACCCAGCAGCGTATCCGTGCGGTGCAAAAAATGCTACGCAAGCGGGTGGCCGATCCTGCAACGCCGGTGGAACAGAAAAAGCGCTACGAGGCGGAATTACGCTTGCTCGAAGATATTGAAATCAGAAATGAAGTGCTCGAACTGGCCAATACCAATGCGACTAAAAACATGGCTGAATCTTCCAGAGATTTATCGGTGCGAGATTCGAGCCGCATTACCGCAGAATCGCTGGCGGCGTTATCACAACTCGAAACTCAGCGAGAGATTGCCGCCAATAGCGAGCGCATAAAGCAGATACGCGATCAACAATCCCTGTACCTGCTCAACCAGCAGAACAGGAAGCTATTGAGAAACGCACAAGAGGAGGGCTGGTAACATGGGTTTTGAAGACTTCCTGTCACTGATCGATGCATCCTATATCTACGAGGGTGGCAAGAATCTGGCCCTGTTCGTGGCTAGTGTGATTACCCCATTCCTGTTAGTCATCGCTATTTGGCTTCGCCTGGCATCTAACCAGTTGAGTGCGGCCACGTCGGGGCAGGGCAAATGGGCCGACTTTTTTAAAGACTTAACCGTATGGGTCACCATTCTCGGTTTATATTTTGTACTCGCCAGCATGTTATCTGATCTATTCAATTCGATGTACTCGTACTTCCATGAACGCGGCTCCCTGGGCGCTATCCTCGCCCAGTTTGCCGACATGATTGATCATATAGACGCTGCTGGTGAGGATGAGTTTGTGCAG
>CBDUSZ010000316.1:0-3466 GCA_965370015.1 uncultured bacterium
GTACTTTGCATCGAAGTAACGCCCAGTAGTGTCATCGCAACCAGAATGACGAGGCTGACAACCAGGGTCATACCGTTTTGCCTGGGGCAATGCATAAAGCTGTATTTCATATGCCTGTAATTCATAGTTTTGTAATTTAATTTGTTCATGTGCTGCCTATGCGATTACGTAATGCGATAGTGGTGGAAAAAACCTGCCGCAGGCGATTGTCCGCCGCGGTGGTGGTGGTACCGTTGTAGGTAAGGACTTGTGGGGCCTCGACAACCTGGGCCGACGCGGAGCGGACCAGTAGCATCAGTCGAATCGACATCACGTCATACCAGTCATTCGCCGATGCAATCAATTCGGTGCTAGTCATGTACTGGTTAGGAAAATCATCATCGGTAGTATCGACTCCGTACAGCAACTGCATTTGATCGATGCCTTCGACCAATTCCTCATTGACACCGTTTTCAGATCGCCAAAGCGCCGGTTCGCCACTTTCACCGACAGCAATCGTGTAGGTTATTGCCCGTAATTTAAACATCGACCCGTCGGCGCCGTAGGTCTGTGAAAGACAGTGGGCATTACCGCCTAAGCAGTTATCGGGGTTGTAATTACCTGGCTCAGTACCAGCACCGGTATTGTGAACCAGTGTGCCGTTCTGCGCGTTGATATTGCTTATTTGAAGAATATCGGCGCCCCGGCAATTACTCACCATGACAATATCCCCCTGCTCAAGATTGTGGGGCTGGGAGACCTTGATATTGGCCGAGGTACTCCCGTAGGGCGGCTGCACCGTGACATTGCCGGGCTCCGCACCGCGCAAAGTGATACTGTCGGAACCATTCAGGCCGTCATTCTCGGTACCCTCGACCAGGTCTTTTTCAAGAAAATCATGAAGGTCGAGGTTAAAGCCAGGGCCGTTCGGATTCAGGTTATTAACGATAGCATCCATCGCGGTACTATCTTCCGGGTCAAAAACCGCGCAGCCGAAAAAACCGGCCATGCGTAATTCCCGCGCCATCACCTCCATCGCGTAACGACCGTTTTCCTGGATGCGCGAGATCGAGCTGGTAAACGCGTAGGAAGCCTTGTTGGCGACGTATACCTGGACGATACCTGCGAGTAAAAACAGGCTGATGACCAGGGCGACCAGGACTTCTACCAGCGAAATGCCGTGTTGATGTTTTAAATATTTCATTGCATTAATGACACCGTGTAACAGGTTAAATCGACTTCCGGGTCAGAGCCGCAGGCGGTTCCGGTTGCGCCGGTACCCTCGTCATCCCACATAATCCTGATCAGCAGTTCGTTTGCGTTCGGGCTCGAAATAATGCCTAATCCCGCGGGCAGGTTTTTTATTGCGGTCGCCCAGTCCGCTGCATCTGAGACAACCAGTTGCACAGCCGAACAGGGTCCGCCAGCACAGTCCTGCGAGTAGCTGGTATTGGTATTGATGCCGGCGTAACTATCAAATTGAGTGAAATTGGCGCGAATTCTATCGGCGATGTTATAACCGATCCAAACCGCCTGACTGTGGTGCATGGCGCTATTATTTTGCTTCATCGAGGTGATCTGCAACGCCGCAATGCCGAGCAGGCCGATCGAAATGACCAGTAGCGCGATCATCGATTCAACCAGCGAGACGCCACCTTGACGATTATTTATGATTAACATGCGACCCCCCCGCCTTGTCGTACCCGGCCGGTGTTCGATATCGAAATCGACTTCATAAAAGCAGTGCCACGGTCATCGCATAACGAGAAGGTGCCGGTGCCGGTAGCGGAAAACCCGCTACTATCGTAGATAAACATGGTACCAATTGTGCTGGTGAGTGTATTGCCGCCGGATAGCGGCTGCTTCACGCGTAAAACCTCTTCGTCATTGGTTTGAACTGAATCACCATTAGCGTCGACAAATATAAGCCAGCCGTCAGACCAGGTAGCAGCATTTGAACACGAGCTCAAATTGCTGCTTGCGCACAGGGCAACCTGTTGCCTGCGCAAAACTGCCTCGCTGCGCGCGTAGGCCATATGACCGACCAGGGCGTTGATCTGGGTCGACAGGCGGTCGTTCTTAATGAAGGCTCCCATCGCTGGAAGGCCAAAGGCCATCAGTACTCCGATCATGCCAACGACAATGAGTAATTCAATGAGGGTGAAGCCAGAATGTTTTTTCATGCTTGTATCCTAGTGAAAACTATGAGAATTTCCCGTGAAAGAGGATAGGATATTAAAATGCACCGACAAACGGTATCTAGTAGTAAAATTTAGGAGCCTGTCTAATAATAGGAAACCTACTGCGGACAAACTATTTTGGCCCATTATTTATGATCATTTTCGTTAAATAGCACAACTATTCGCCTCAAATGATCAAAAAAATGACCTCAAATCAGTTTGCCCTCGCTACGGTTCCTATTATTAGACAGGCTCCAAACATTTATAAGACATGACAGTAGATAATATTACCAGGCGATCGATCAAAAGCTTTGTGCGCCGCAGTGGCCGTCTGACCCCCGGTCAAAAGAAAGCCCTGGCAGAATATTGGCCGCTTTACGGTATCGATTTCGAGCCATCGAACATTGACCTGGCTGCTATCAACAGTGGCTTCGAGGCGTTGAAACTGGAGATCGGATTCGGCAGTGGTGAAGCCCTGATATCGATGGCGCAAGACGATCCGAAATCTCTGTACCTGGGTGTCGAAGTCCACGAATCGGGCGTGGGTCGTTGCCTGAATAGCATTCATCACAATGAAATCGCCAATGTGCGGGTTATTAAGCACGACGCGATCGAAGTCTTAGAGCAAATGTTAGCGCCGCAATCGCTCGACCGTGTTTTCCTGTTCTTCCCTGACCCCTGGCACAAAAAAAGGCACAACAAGCGCAGAATCGTCAATCAACAATTTCGAGATTTACTGGCCCGGCTGCTTAAGCCGGGTGCCTGTTTGCACATGGCAACCGACTGGCGGGAATATGCCGAATATATGGCGACCGAAATGATTACCGATCCGCGCTTTAAAAACCAGGGCAGCGAGAATGGTTACGCAGAGCGTCCCGATTATCGACCAGTGACGCGGTTCGAAACACGCGGGTTAAAGCTGGGGCACAAAGTGTGGGACCTGATTTTCGAAAAACTAACGCCAATGTGAGATTGGTTAGAATACTTAAAGATGCATTGTTTAATGCTTTAGAAAAGATTAATCCGCCGGGCCAGAGAACTGGCCGGGCGGATTATTGTGATAGAGCTTAAATCTAATTATTGTCGTCTATTAATAACCCATAACTGGATCATCGTTGTCTTCGGAGGGAGGAACGCTGGCGCAAGCATCAGCTTGGTTGTTCGCATTCTTGCCACCGCTGCTTACGCCGCCCATATTTTCACAGTTACCCTGACCCTGTTCTTTATCATTCTTGCTTTTATGATTAGCTAGCGTGGACGTGCTTATGCTCATCAATACAGGAGCCGCCAGGGTCAATGACGCTGCC
>CBDUSZ010000317.1:0-3416 GCA_965370015.1 uncultured bacterium
AATTCGCCGCCCACCCATTCATCTTTTGACTCTCCCCTGGGCTTATTAAATTTTGTTGTTGAGTTACGCCAACTCTCAGGTGGGAAACCAGTCGGTTTTAAACTATCGATAGGACGGAAAAGCGAATTTGTAGCCATCTGCAAAGCCATGGTGGAAAGTGGTATTACACCGGATTTTATTACCGTTGATGGCGGTGAGGGTGGTACTGGCGCCGCCCCGCTTGAATATACCAATTCCATTGGCATGCCTTTACGCGAAGCTGTGGCTTTTGTATCTGACTGTTTGACCGGTTTTGGTGTCAGACAGCATATCAAGATCATCGCTTCCGGGAAGGTTTTGTCAGGTTTCCACCTGATAAAAAATATGGCGCTGGGTGCCGATCTTTGCAACAGTGCCAGGGGGATGATGCTAGCCCTGGGCTGTGTACACTCGCTTATCTGCAATACCAATAAATGCCCTTCAGGTGTCGCCACCCAGGATCCTAAATTAGCAAATGGGCTGGTTGTCACTGACAAGGCGGAACGAGTAGCAAAGTTTCATAACAATACAGTTCACGCCACCGCAGAGATTATTGCCTCAGGTAATCTCGCCCATACCTCGGCATTGAACCGTAGCCACATTTACCGGCGTATTAACCAGTATGAAATAAAACGTTATGATCAAATATTTCCTTATGTTCAGACCCACTGTTTACGCAAAGGAAATATCCCCGAATCCTTTGTACTGGTGATGCAGGAATCCAGTGTCGATACCTTTGAGCCGCATGTCTGCTTAACTCACATGGAAAACGATTGCGTGGCAATAGACATGCCTGATCAAATGTTGAATACTTAAAATTAAGAAACATTTTCTGAAGTAGGAACCACTAATCTGAAAGCATCTGACTTATTTGTTAAAGCCCTCGAAGGCGAGGGAGTTGAATATATTTTCGGGATTCCCGGAGAGGAAAATCTCGATTTTCTCAACTCATTGATGAATTCATCCATTAAGCTAATTTTGACCCGCCACGAGCAGGGCGCAGGTTTTATGGCATCAACATTTGGCCGCCTAACGAGTAAAACTGGCGTTTGTATTTCAACCCTGGGGCCGGGGGCAACAAATTTTGTTACGGCTGCCGCCTATGCCCAGTTAGGCGCGATGCCAATGTTAATGATTACCGGCCAAAAACCGATCAAGGCTAGTAAGCAGGGCCAATTCCAGATAGTCGATGTCGTTGACATGATGAAGCCGCTGACTAAGTTTGCTCATCAACTGACCAGCGCTAGTAACATACCAGCCAAGGTGCGTGAAGCATTTCGAAATGCCGAAGATGAAAGACCCGGCGCCGTTCACCTCGAGCTGCCTGAAGATATAGCCAGTGAAGAAACCGACGCACAGGTTATTCAGCGTAGCCGTTCCGATATTCCCCATGCCAGTGATGAATCCATTAGTCAGACCCTGAAAATGATAGAGTCGGCTAAATCTCCACTGCTGTTGATCGGGGCAGGCGCTAATCGCAAACATACCTGCGCAGCGCTACCGGATTTCATTGAAAAAACAGGCATACCTTTTTTCAGCACGCAGATGGGCAAGGGCGTGGTAGATGAACGTCACCCTTTATTTCTAGGCAACGCGACACTTTCTTCCGGCGACTACCTCCATCGGGCAATCGAAGTGGCGGATCTGATTATCAACGTGGGACACGATATAGTGGAAAAACCGCCTTTCCTGATGGCTGAAGGTGGTTTTAAAGTGGTTCACATCAATTATGTTACGGCTCCCATCGATTCAGTTTATTACCCTCAACAAGGTGTAATTGGCGATATCACAAAATCTATAGAGCTGCTGACGGAACGCATCAATAAACAGGATCATTGGGATTTTTCTCGTTTTATGGAGGTAAAGCACCACCTTGATCAACAATTGCTGGAAGGTACGGAAGATGATCGTTTTCCAGTTTATCCGCAGCGGCTAGTTGCCGATATCAGAAAGGTCATGCCTGACGACGGCATTATTGCACTGGATAACGGTGTTTATAAAATCTGGTTTGCGCGTAACTATGCAGCTCACGGACCTAATACCGTCCTTCTCGACAATGCTCTTGCGACGATGGGCGCAGGGCTTCCGTCTGCCATGGCGGCATAGTTGGTACATCCGGATCGTCACTTTTTGGCTATTTGCGGCGATGGCGTTTTTATGATGATTTCGAAGGAATTGGACACGGCGGTGAGACTCAAGCTAAACCTGGTGGTCATGATACTAAGAGACAATGCTTACGGAATGATAAAATGGAAACAGGCAAATATGGGCTTTGACAACTTCGGCCTGGATTACGGTAACCCTGATTTTGTGCAATATGCAAACAGCTACGGCGCCACTGGACATCGTGTTGAATCAACCCAGTCCCTGATTCCATTACTTGAGGAATGCTTCAACACTCCCGGTGTCCACCTGGTCGAAGTACCGGTAGATTATTCCGAGAACGATCAGATTCTCAATATCGATATTAAAGAGAAAAGCAAGCTAATCTAGGAGTTTGAGATGCCATCCAACTATAAAAGCATGATCGCTGGCGATCGTACCATAGCTGGTACCGAAGAAGTTCTGGCAGCGTATGATCTTTCCCCTATTGCCGTGATCGAGACTTCGGGTGAAGCTGAAGTCGAGCAGGCACTGGCAACCGCTTATGCGCTCTACCGGGACCGGGACAAGTGGCTACCCGTGCGTCAAAGAATTGAAATACTGGAAAAAACCGTTGGCCTTATGCAGCAGTGCGAAGAAGAGCTTGCACTAGCCGCCGCGAAGGAAGGGGGCAAGCCACTGATTGACTCTCGTATTGAAGTAAGCCGCGCGATAGATAGCATCCGAATTTGTGTTGAATGTCTGCGGCATGATGGCGGCGACACTATTCCGATGGGGCTTAACACCGCTTCAAAAGGCAAACTGGCCTTTACCACGAGTGAGCCGATAGGCGTAGTCGTCGCGGTCAGCGCCTTCAATCACCCTTTGAACCTGATTACCCACCAGGTCGGACCAGCAGTTGCTACAGGCTGTCCGGTAATCGTAAAACCCGCCAATCCCACGCCGCTTTCCTGTTATCGCTTCGTTGAAATTTTAAGAGAGGCAGGCTTACCCGATGAATGGTGTCAGGCTTTGGTTACAAGCGACAACCAGGCCGCGCAAAAGTTAGTTACCGATAAGAGAGTTTCCTTTTTCAGTTTTATTGGTAGTGCAAAAGTTGGTTGGATGCTCCGGTCAAAGCTTTCCCCTGGTACTCGTTGCGCACTTGAGCATGGGGGTGCAGCGCCTGTAATTATGACTGAAGACGCGGATATCAACGAAGCGCTTCCCAAGCTTCTGAAGGGAGGCTTCTACCACGCGGGACAGGTCTGTGTTTCAGTTCAACGCATTTTCGTTCATCGGTCCATCGCAGAAGA
>CBDUSZ010000318.1:0-3401 GCA_965370015.1 uncultured bacterium
AAGGGATAGTGCCCGAAAGTGTATTGGATCGTGAACAGGCCAGGTTTACCGTCCACACCCGTGGTCGACACCTTAAATTCGCTGCCCTGCCGGAACAGGCGCGTATCGATACCG
This sequence comes from uncultured bacterium, assembly GCA_965370015.1. Taxonomy (GTDB): domain Bacteria; phylum Pseudomonadota; class Gammaproteobacteria. The sequence goes on from CBDUSZ010000318.1 coordinate 115, forward strand.
TGGAAGCTAAGCGTTACATCGTTAAAATCACCTAGCACGGTATCTTTATTGGCGGGTTGCATCGCCTTGTAATGATCTGATTGTTGCCAATCGCCGTATTCATCCTGGTGGCATTGAATGCAGCTGGTGGAACCGACAAATTTTGCAGGCTGCCCGGTCGGCCCGGATAAGTCGCCATTTACCTCGCTAAATGTAAACGCCAGCAACATGAGCAGGATAGATAACTTTTTCCTTTCACCTGGTAGTATGATGTGTCGAATATTTATGGAACTACCTCTTTATTTATGAAAGCGAGAATAGCAGGATTTTTACAATGATAAAAAAGTACTTTATTCTGATTCCTGGATTACTGTTGTCGTCATGCGCGACAAGTTACGAATCGCTTTATTCTTATAACGAAATCCTGATTATCAATCGCTCAAGACAATTGATCCAGGATGTCACTATTAGTGCCGGAGGAACAAACCGCATTAGTGCCGGAGAAACAAACCGCACATTTAGCTGCGGCAATATAGCACCGCTCGGCATTTGCTCAAATAAATTTCCCCGGCGACCGTATTTGAAAAATCCGATCCGGATTAGCTGGGTATTCGGTAATACTAGCGGGCAATCCAATGATTTTGTACTCGAGGTGCCCGCGACATTTTCTACCGAATTTCCATTGCGCGGCGTACTGGAGATCAGTCCACAAGGATCGATTTCAGCCTATTTTCAACAGGGAAAATAGAGGGACACAATAGAATGGCACGATAACATCGTTCTTTAGGCAATTGACATATAATGAGCTCTATATGATACATAAGGCGTTCTTATGATCCATATAAGAATCATATCTGTCTTGACAAAACATCAAGAATCCACTATTTTTGATTCACAGAAAGACCATAAAACCATTTTATGCTCTATATACAATCCAAGCCTAAGCCATGCCGAAGTCCATCACACGTACTTACTCACGTTATAGCCGCGATGCGTCTGTTCTACTCGCCGGGCTAATACGCACTGCACGTAAAGAGCGCAAACTCACTGGGCAGGAAGTGGCGGACCGAGCGGGTATTTCCAGAGGACTGCTTCAACGTATCGAAAAGGGCGATCTCAAATGCGAAATAGGCGCAGTATTCGAAGTGGCTACCATTCTCGGGGTCAAGCTGTTTGATGCAGATGAAAGCACTCTAATAAAGCATCTGCGTCGGACAGAGGACAAGCTGATGCTATTGCCGAAATCCGTTCGCAAGAAAACCAGGGCGGTGCGCGATGATTTCTAGCACCGAGAGAGAAGCCTTCGTCTGGATATGGCTGCCGGATGAGACGGAGCCCGTCGTGGCCGGACGGTTGGAAGCCGATAACGGTAATATCCTGTTTAACTACGGTAAGAGCTATCTTGAGCGTATTGGTGATACCAAACTCGTGATTGCAATTTACCAACCTGAGTTACCACTGATGGCCGGAACTCTTCCCTTGCTCGAAGGCCTGAACATGCCCGGCTGTATCAGGGATGCTGCGCCCGATGCGTGGGGACGGCGCGTGATCATCAACAAAAAACTAGGACTCAAAGGCACAAACACGGATACTGCCGAGTTGGATGAGCTGACCTATCTGCTGGAGTCGGGATCAGACAGGATCGGTGCGCTTGATTTTCAGCGCTCACCGACCCTGTACGTGCCGCGTGCCGCTAACAATGTAAGCATGGAAGAGTTGATTGAGTCCGCTGAACGAGTTGAAAAAGGTGTGCCCCTCACTCCGGAGCTGGATCAAGCGTTGTTCCATGGTAGTTCCATCGGTGGTACTCGACCAAAAGCTTTGATCCAGGAACAGGGAAAAAAGTACGTGGCAAAGTTTTCATCCAGTACCGACCTCTACAGCGTCGTCAAGGCCGAGTTCATTGCCATGCGGTTAGCCGCTTTGGCAGATCTTAAAGTCGCACCTGTAAAACTGGACAAGGCCGTAAATAAAGACGTGCTTCTGATTGAGCGCTTTGACCGAGTTCCAATGGGCAATAAGTGGTCACGCAAAGCTATGGTATCCGCGCTAACATTGCTAGGCCTGGATGACATGATGGCACGATACGCCAGCTATGAAACGCTTGCTGAAATCATCCGTCACCGTTTCACCTATCCGAAGGATACGCTTAAGGAGCTATTCTCACGGCTCGTCTTTAATATTCTGTGCGGCAATACAGACGACCATGCGCGGAACCATGCCGCGTTCTGGAATGGCAGCGAACTGACCCTAACCCTTGCTTATGACATTTGTCCACAAGGGCGCACAGGCAACGAAGCCTCACAAGCCATGCTGATCTACGGAAATAATAATCTTAGTCAATTAAAGACCTGCCTCGAAACCGCGCATAACTTCATGCTCTCAGAAGAAGAAGCCCGTATCATTTTTGAGAAACTGATTGCAGTAATTGAAGGACATTGGGAATCCGTGTGTGAAGAAGCCAAATTGAGTAAGGTGGATAAAAGACTTTTGTGGAGACGTCAGTTCTTAAATCCGTTTTCCTTAGTAACTGATTAAGTATTTACCAATTGTGGGTTTAATTGATGGCTCTACTGCTCAGCCAATAGTTCGATATCTTTTTCGGTTAGTTTGCGAGCCACGTTAACGTCGAGTGTATTAACGATCAGAGACGCCAAACTACCGATGAATTTAAAAGGTAACTTGATTAAGCCCGTGAAAATCCCGCTTACTGCGCCTTCCTGGCTTTCTTACCTGCATCTCCGGTTGTGGTTATGGCGTCCTGCGCCTTGAAGTAGGCATCCTTGACCAGGTTCATAGACCCTGTACAGGGTTGGATTCTTCGACTCCCGGGTCAGTTTTATCTCTTCACGGGTATCATTGATCGCTACGATAGCGTTGTCCGCGGTGCTTATGGTTTGTGGAATCTGCCGCTATGTATCGTCAACCACGTCGACTATTTTATCTACCCACCGCAGTATCGGATCGATCTGTTGTTTAATTGATTCAACCTGCGCGATAATTGTCGGAATCTGCTGACGCACTTCGGCGGCTTCGGCGACCACAAGCGGAATCTGCTTTCGAACCTCGTTAATCTCGGCAACCTCGACCAATGCATCGGGAACGAGTTTGCGCTGGCGAGCAAATCAACTGCGGTGTTCATTTTTTTGATTAGATTTGTTTCAACTCATGACCCACACGAAATTCAAAAGAGCCAATGAATTCGACCGCTTACGACGGATTCCTAACAAAATTTCGGTCGATGAGCCTTAGAGCAGGATGGCCTCCTTGTCTCTAATCATTAATTGGCCGAATGAATTCGGCCCTAC
>CBDUSZ010000319.1:0-3378 GCA_965370015.1 uncultured bacterium
ATACACGAATGGCTCGATGCGAATATCTACTCTCTAGGTCGCGAGATGCGTTGGTCATATCTGCCGCCGTTGATGGTTTATGTCGCTGCTGGAATTTCGGGTCTTACTGGTATCGTCGGTACTTTTTTTGTCAAAGATTATCTGGGTCTTTCTGCAGAATTTCTTGTCGCCCTGGGATTCTGGGCAAATATTCCCTGGGCGTTAAAAATGCCGATTGGGCATTTGGTCGATTTGATCTGGCGCTGGAAGGGCCTTCTGGTTTATTTCGGCGCATCATTGATAGCCTTAAGCCTGTTAATCATGGTCGGCCTTCTGAGCGATCGTGAGGCGATGACTAGCATTATGTCGGCTGGTGCCTGGTTTGTTTTAAGCACTTTATTAGCCCCGATCGGATATGTTGTTCAGGATACTGTGGCCGACGGTATGACGGTCGATGCAGTACCGCATTTCGACGAAGATGGCGAACCGATTGATGCCGCCAGACTTAAGCGTATGCATATTACTATGCAAACACTGGGGCGCGTCGCGATTATCGGTGGTTCGGTACTGGTTGGCCTAATTAATTTATATCTATTTCGCGACGTAGAAGAATTGGCAGAAGCTGCAAAAACCCTGGTTTACCGTGATATTTATCTGTTAGCCCTGGTGATTCCGATGGTATCGGTAGCCGGTGTCATATTGGCCAGTGTCATCAAGCGTCGTGATATTCGCGATATGCTGGCGAAAGGCATCAGCAGGCAGGAAATAGAATCTCATTTGCATGAAAATATCGAAAAAACCAGTCCCAACTGGTGGATACTTGGTGGCAGTCTGGTGTTTGTCATATTTACTCTGGGTATGGGGTTCAGTGACTATGCTTATAATCAGGAGGTGATTTTTATCGGTTCGTTCGGCATCATCACTTTTCTAATCGTAAAGCTAACGCGCGAACTGGACGCGAATGCGCGCCGCACACTGGTCGGAACGGCAATCATCATATTCGTGTTCCGCGCGATACCCAACCAGGGTCCGGGGTTGACCTGGTGGATGATCGATGAACTCAAATTTAGCCCTTATTTCTTTTCAATACTTTCGTTGATTGGCGGTGTGCTCACCCTCGCCGGAATGTTCATCTTTCGTCGTTTTATGGCTGAGCGTTCGATCGCCTACGTGATCGGTGCCCTGACTATCGCCGGGACAATTCTGACCCTGCCTTTCCTGGGTATGTTTTATGACATGCATGTCTGGACCGCAAGTTTAACCGGCGGTGTGGTTGACGCGCAATTTATCACCATCGTTAATACAGCGCTCGAATCGCCCCTCGGTCAGATCGCGATGATTCCGATGCTGGCGTGGATTGCTAATTCCGCACCAGCGAATCTGAAGGCAACCTTTTTTGCGGTAATGGCCTCGTTTACCAATCTCGCCCTGTCGTTATCGCAGCTCGGTACCAAGTATTTGAATCAGATATATGTGGTTACACGCGAAGTAAAGGACCAGGTTACTGCCGAGGTCCAGGTTGCCGCGGATTATAGTGAATTGGGGGATATAATCATCGCTACCATTGTGCTCGGACTGGTATTGCCGTTTGCGGCGATTATTATTGTGCGTATGACCCGATTGAAATGGGCCTGAGTATTTTTGGGTAGAGCATGCTTGTAGGGCCGAATTTATTCGGCCAATAACGAGTCGAATAATTATTGGCCGAATGAATTCGGCCCTACAAGCCAGGAAAGAACTACTAACGAATAATACCCAGGCGTTCAGCGGCCTGTGCGGGAGTGGCCGGTTCCCGCCCAATTTCACGGATGATCCGCACCGCGCGCTCGACCAGTGCCAGGTTACTGGCAAATTCGCCCTTGTCCATATAGAGATTGTCTTCCAGCCCAACCCGGCAGTTGCCCCCCTGACTAGCTGCCTGCGCGACGATTGAAAACTCGAACCGGGCAATGCCAAAGGCGCTCCAGTTAGCATTTGTCGGCAATAGATTTTTCATCACACTAAGTATCTCGGGGGTGGCAGGCGAAGCGTGCGGAATACCGAGACATAATTGAAACATCGGCGCCCCATCGATCAACCCTTCTTCAATCAGCCTGTGAGCGAATACGATGTGACCCGGTTCGAATACCTCAATTTCCGGTTTAACACCGAGTTCCTGAATGCGTTTGGCCATAATTCGCAAGTGCGCGGGGGTATTCACGAAGATAGTGTCACCAAAATTAAAGGTACCAACATCGAGCGTGCATATATCCGGGCGCAGCGCTTCGATGTGATGCAAACGCTCCAGTGGTTGAATCAGCGTGGTGCCCGGCCCACCGATACTGGCGTCCACTTCACCGGGAGAAAATCGGGCACCCTCGCTGGTAGTCAAGTTGATTAATACCTCACTCCCGGAATCACGAATACGCTCGACCACTTCGCGAAATAGCGCAGGGTCACCTGAGCGCACACCGGTTTGCGGGTCGCGTACATGGATATGGGCAATGGCTGCACCCGCTTTCGCGGCATTAATGCAGTCGTTAGCAATATGTTCAGGGGTAATCGGGTAGTCAGGATGTTTGCCCTGGTTATTGTGACCACCGCTGACCGCGCAGGTTAATATTACTTCGTTAGACATTTATTTCAGTTCCTCGGTTTCGACTATGGTACCTGTTTGCAAATATTACGCATATCGTTACCAACCAAAACCTGGTTTAAAAAACTTCAATTCGAACGCGTTTAAGCTAATATAGCCAAGATTAATCGAAACTCGCCTGTTTAATGTCTTTATTGGAGAAGAAATTAACCAGGGTTATAATGGATACGAATATTGGAATCAAACACAACACGCGAAGCGCTAAACCTGTCGCATTTATTTTCCGGGTTATCGGACAGCCAGTTGCGGCTCATATGTCAGCGCTCCCATATTACCGAGCTAGAGGAGGGACAGTCTCTTTTTTGTCAGGGTGACGATGTAATTTGTTTTTATCTGGTCGTGTTTGGCAGGATAAAATTATTCCGGGTATCGCCAGGCGGAAAGGAAAAAGTTGTCGAAATCATAGAACGTGGTCACACCTTTGCCGAGGCATTAATGTTTATGGATCAACCTCATTACCCGGTAAACGCCACGGCTTTGGTCGCGTCCCGGGTAATCGCTATAGACTGTAAATATTTCAAATCGATGTTAAAAGACTCGATAGATACCTGTTTCATTTTAATGGGGCAAATGAGTTTTCGTCTACGCGGTTTAATTCAGGAAATTGATACGCTGAGTCTCAACACCGGTACTGTTCGCATCGTCTCTTATCTATTACAGCATGCACCTGAAGGGCAGAATGATTTTGAACTTCAAATTGCCAAGAGTGTTATAGCCTCAAGGTTGTCGGTGAAGCCTGAAACATTTTCTCGTATTTTAAAAAA
>CBDUSZ010000320.1:0-3351 GCA_965370015.1 uncultured bacterium
ACCTGGTGAACATCTAGCAAACTGTCATTCATTTACGCCTCCCGTTTATTATTGTGTTGCTAATATTATGCTTTTGGGCGAATAGAATCATCAGGAATCGCCCGAATCCCCGCGGCCGAATAAATTCGGCCCAACAAAAACCCACGATATCGCTGTAGGGTCGAATTCATTCGACCAAACCAACGGTATGAGACTCGACCCTCTGCGGCCGAATAAATTCGGCCCTACAAAACCCCCATTCCCCCGTAGGGTCGAATTCATTCGACCAGCCCAACGGTATGGGCCCCGACGCTCTGCGGCCGAATAAATTCGGCCCTGTAAAAATCACCGTGATGGTCTTTGCCGGCCCTGAAGGCATGAGCAATAAGCCACTAAATCACAGGCACTTACAATGGAAATATAATAAACTCCATTTTCGCCCTGGCAACCCCGGGCAACTGGTTCAGGGATTAATCCATAGTGAGGAAGGCCGCATGACAAAACCTAAAAAATCGTCGGTTATGAATGACAAACTGCATCAGTTTTCCGACACGGTCGGTAATTTACTGGTTGACCTGTTCCACTACGTGGCCTTATTTGTGATTGGTGGTTCGATCGTATGGTCGGCCGTGGCTGCCTTTATAGGGATGAGCTTGAACGGTCACGCATCGATAGAAGATATTCTACTGTTGTTTATCTACCTGGAGCTCGGCGCAATGGTGGGCATATACTTCAAGACCAATCATATGCCGGTTCGATTCCTGGTATATGTTGCCATTACCGCCTTAACCAGGATGCTGATAGGCGATATACAGGCCAATCACGAGCCCGACCTGGGAATTCTATACATCACCGGGTCCATTCTACTATTAGCTTTCGCCAACCTGGTGGTGAGATACGGCTCCGCAAAATTCCCCTCTTCAAAATCAGACGCAATACCAGACAGGGACGACAGTGCCGTAGGGTCGAATTCATTCGACCAATAGAATTAAACAAACAAGATAAGTACGCCGGTAAAGCCGTAAAGTGAGTTTTTATGAATCTCGCCATTGGCAAAGAAACCAACCAGCGGAAAGTCGCCCAGCACCGAGTGAATAAAACGCACCTCTTCAGAATGATCACCAAACTGTTCTCTGCCGCGACCCAGGCATGACACATAGACACCGCCCCTGATCGCAGAGGCAAGGCGCGATTTAAGGTCTAACAGCATGCGCTCCATATCTTGCAGGGCAGAGTTACCGTCGCGCCGACAAAAAATAATCTCATCATTGTGTTCCAGGTAATCGCCGATGGCGACCAGCTTTGCGTCCCTGTCGATACCGATGATCTGCCGAATCGAGTAGTCTTCCATGTCTGAGTTTTTATTCACTAATCCGGCAAAAATATAGCCGCTCGCCTGTTGCCAGTCCTGCGCGATAACTTCACCAGCATCTTCAGCCAATACGTCGAGCGCGGGCCTGTTGTCGAGGCTATGAATAATATTTTTGTCGCAGTGGGTGACGATATGCCGGTGGCCGATCGGTATACAGCCCTGGGTGAGGTTAGTCATGATCGGCACCGCCTGGGAAAACAACACGCCGCTAATGCCGCCCAGTATGGCCTGGTTGGCAAATTGAATGTAGCGCCCGCGCGACGAGGTAATTCCACCGACCAAAAAGGCCGTTGGAATATCATTGCCTAGCAGCGCCAGCAATGCCTGGGTGGCCGGGTTCTCGGGGTCGGCATGCAGCAGGCCGACATTAAAGTCGTTAGCGCTGCACCAGCGTGCCAGCTCGCCCGAAAGTGCCGCGGTATCCACGGTGAAGTTGGGCAGTATATGAAAATCAGCCTCGTTAAAATCAGCCAGCATAATCGCCATCGCGGGCTGCTCGTAATACTCGTTGTGGCTGGCGAGTATCGCCATACCGACACTGCCCACCCAGAAGTTAATATCGGTGATTTGTTTCAGGCGGTCTAAAATTTCCCCGGCCGTGTCAGCCAGATGATCACTGAGATACAAAAAGCCAAAGTTGGCCTCGGGAGGAATGCTACCCAGTTGTTTGATGCAATCGTCCAGCAGTTCGTCGCCCGACCGGCCAGCACTTTGTGCAAGTAAGAAATGATCCATCATAAGGTGGTAGTTTAACCCATGAAAGGCAGTTGGGCGCGAAAAAGACGCGTAAGGCAGGCAGCTTCTTTGCATCCTGCAAACACGGCATCCATGCACGTCATAGTGGCGCATAGCGCATTTCAAAGAAAAGCGGGTGGTGTCCCGCTGGTTACCTACATGGAGGTAAGGTATGCAGATAAAGCAGGAGCAATTATCTGCCACCTTATTGGTGATGAGAAGTTTTTTGATTTTGCTGGTGATGCGGCACACCGATGCATCAAAATCTGGCGTGGGCTTTCGTGTTCCAACTGCGTTTTCTGGGCTCGGGGTAAAGTGGTTTTAGAACACAATTTTCCAGACACCCGCCAATCATCGCCTTATGAAAGTCATTACGTCGTAATAATAAGGAAAACTGCTATCATCCTAAAATATGCCTGATTACAAAATAGATAGATCTTTGTATCCTGATAATAGGAGGCGTCTAAATGATAGAGGAGTTGATATGAATCGCTCGGAAGTTTTAGAAATGCTGTTACAAAGCAAACCAGTGCTGGTGACACGATATGGGGTGACGCGTCTGGCCCTGTTTGGTTCCACTGCGCGCGATGCTGCGCGTAGCGACAGCGATATCGACATTCTGGTTGCCTTCGATGGCCCAGCCACATCAGAACGTTATTTCGGTGTCCAGTTCTACCTTGAAGACCGGTTAGGCCAGGCGGTTGATCTGGTAACTGAAAAGGCACTGCGCCCAGAGCTACGCCCATATATTGAAAAGGAGGCGGTGCATGTCTAATGCGATTCAGCGCGAATGGCGGTTTTATCTTGACGATATGGTCAGCTTTGCCGAGAAAGTGATTGCCTATACTCAAGCACTGGATCAAGACGGTTTTATTAGTAGCGGGCTGAACTACGACGCGACCCTGCGTAATCTGGAGTTAATCGGCGAAGCCGCCACCCATATTCCGGAAAATATCCGCCAGGATAATCCTGAAATTCCCTGGCGACTCATCATTGCTACCCGGAACCGACTAATCCATGGCTATTTAGGTGTCGATAACGACACCCTGTGGAGCATCATTCGTGATGATATACCCAGCCTGCTCTCGAATCTGCGAGCCATTAAGAAGTAAAATCGTAATCGGACACAACATTACGTCGTTCCGGACCCTGATCCACTACTGTCCGGGATAAAATTATCCAGGTTTGTTACATTTGTGGGAGCAATTTAGATGGCTAATATTGAGCCACCAAGTCTATTCAACAAACATGAAAAGCCCGTCCTA
>CBDUSZ010000321.1:0-3346 GCA_965370015.1 uncultured bacterium
TTAGGTGAATTGCAGTTGAAACCTTGTTAACATTTTGACCGCCAGCGCCCTGTGCACGGATGGCCTGTATATCAATTTCGGCGTCTGGAATTTCAACTTGTTGCGATATTATCAGCATGCTTAATGGGTCTGTAGCTTCCGCACTGTATAGCCCCGGGCGGCCAGTTGAGACAACAATCCATCTTCGCCCGCAAGATGTAAAGCTCCAACCAGCACAAACTCGACGGGTCTGGTTTTTAACAGGGCTTCAATTTGAGGCATCCAGGCATTATTTCGATCAGTTAATAGTGCTTTGTGCATTTCCGGGAAATCATTTTTAAACGGGGTTATACCTAATTCCTTTAACTTCGAAATATCGCCTCGTCGCCAGGCCTGTTTCATCGATTGCATTAATATCGGTAACTTTTCGATATCAGCCAGAGAATAGAGCAGCATCTCGTCTTCCTGCCCAGCGCCCATGTTAGCGATGAATGCGATCTGCGATTCTACTGTTTCCAGTTGCCCCAGTTTTTTCTGCTCATTGACTGATTTTGTGCTGAAGTAGGCATCTACACCGATTCCAACCAGCCCGAGTCGTTGAAGTTCCACCATCGTCATCATCATCGCTACCATGCCTGGTTTGAAGCCGACTATGTTGGTCATCGGGATACCCCGCGAGGTAAAGAATTGCTCTAGTGCCTGGTAAGTAGATTTTTTCAACACCCGGCGCAAATTTCGCCCATCGGAATAGCTTAACTGGCGCATCATAGTGGCCTGAAACTCCGGACTTTGCAGTTTTTGCATGTCGGTTTCCAGTACTACTTCGGCAGACCCCAGGTAGGCTTTTTCAAAGGCTGCGGGTAACGGGTAGTCGGCCGCTGTTAACATGTGAATAGTGCCGCCAATGAAAAGCCTGTTACCGTTTTTTTCGACAGCCCATACCGAAGATTCAGGGTAAACGGGGAAACTGCAAACAAGTAGCAGAAAACACAGCGAGAAAAACGTTCTACCTATATCCATATTAATTGCTCGAAGCTTCTTCAACATTAGGGCGCAATAGCCAACATGGCGGTTATTAGTATATATCACCTTCCGGCACAGGGATGCACTGGTAATCCCATGACCTGACAGCATGCTCGACAATTTCACTGGCGGTTGCCTTATCCAGTCCCTGTTCGACTGGTTGGCCCAGAATGCGTAAAGCGCTTACCAGCAGGGTGGCAACCTGACTAGTATCCAGCGCGGTCGCACCGGTTTGCTTGCTCAGTTTGTCGCCGTTGTTGTTTCGTACCAATGGAACATGCAGGTATTCGGGCGGCGTAATTCCCAGCAATTGCTGCAAATAAAGATGCAGGCAGGTCGCCTCTAGCAGGTCTGCACCACGCACTACCTGGTTAATGTTCTGCAGTTCGTCGTCTAACACAACAGCGAGATGATAGGCATAGATACCGTCCGCTCGCCGGATGACAAAGTCTCCAGACTGTTCTGAAATATTAAATCCAACCTGGCCAAATAATTGATCCTGATAACTTAAATCGCGGTTCGATTCTGTATTGATGCGAATAGAGTGATTTTTCTGCTGCAGTTGCTTATGGCGACAGGTACCAGGATAAATCATTCCTAGCGGGCCGGTTTTTACCCCTGCCGCTCTCAAGCTACGGCGACTGCATTCGCAGGCATAAGCATGACCCTGCTTTAATAGCTGTTGAAGGCCAGCCTCGTAGCGTTCGAACTGATCGCTCTGGTAAATGATTTCGCCATCCCATTCAAACCCGAATGCTTCCAGATCGTTAAGAATCAAATCCAGCGATCCATCGACAATACGCGGTGTATCCACATCCTCGATACGAATTAGCCATTGCCCCTGCTGGGATTTAGCATGGCAATAACTCGCCAGTGCAGTGACCAGCGAACCAAAATGTAGTGGGCCGGAAGGAGTAGGGGCAAAACGCCCGATAATGGGCGTGCGGGTCACTGGGTGAGCAGTCTTTCGAGTATTCCCTGGTAAATTTCTGACAGGGGATGGAGATCGGACACCTTAACGTGTTCGTTGATTTTGTGGATCGATTCATTCACCGGTCCGAGTTCTAGCACCTGTGCTCCGGTTGGCGCGACGAAGCGTCCATCCGAAGTGCCACCCGCTGTCGAAAGCTCGGTATCAAGGCCGGTGATGGCCTTGATCGACTGTTGCGCCGCTTCTACCAGTGCACCTTCAGCGGTGAGGAATGGATAGCCGGAGTGATCCCATTCGATGTTGTAGTCCAGGCCATGCTTTTGCAGTATCTTATCGGTAGTATCAATAATCTGCTGATGATCGAGTTCGGTGGAATAGCGTAGGTTAAAATTAACTTCGACCTGTCCCGGAATCACATTATGTACCCCGGTGCCGGCGTTCATGTTGGATATCTGCAAGCTGGTGGCCGGAAAAAACTCATTACCCTGATCCCATTCAAATTGGCAGAGTTCGGTCAATGCGGGCATCGCTCTGTGTATGGGGTTGTCAGCCAGGTGCGGGTAGGCAACATGGCCCTGCACACCTTTGACAGTCAAGGTTGCGCCAATAGAGCCGCGGCGACCATTCTTAACCACGTCACCGAGCTTTTCGCTGCTCGAGGGTTCGCCGACTAATGCCCAGTCAATTTTTTCGCCCCGTGCTTCGAGTGTTTCGATCACTTTAACCGTGCCGTTTAGTGCCGGGCCTTCCTCGTCGCTGGTGATTAATAAAGCGATGGAGCCGTTATGATGCGGGTGGGTCTGCACAAAGCGTTCGCAGGCAGTGACCATTGCGGCAATGCCTGATTTCATATCGGCAGCACCGCGACCATAGAGCCTGCCATCGCGAATCTCGGGTTTGAACGGATCGCTATGCCATTCCTCCAGAGGCCCCGTCGGCACCACGTCGGTATGGCCAATGAATGCCAGCACTGGTGCAGAAGCGCCGCGTCTTGCCCATAAATTGGTGACATCTTCGAAAACAAGCGTTTCACACTCGAAGCCGATTGCGCTTAGCCGTTCGATCAAGAGCTGTTGGCAACCCCTGTCATCCGGGGTGATCGATGGTCTGGAGATCAGTTCGGTGAGTAAATTAAGTGTTTCTGATTGCATTAATTATTTGAATATTTCGGTATAAATTTCGCTGCTAAAGCCGACGTGCTTTGCTCCGCCTTTGACCAGCAATGGTCTTTTGATGATCGCCGGGTTGTCGAGCATAATATCAATAGCCGATGCCTCATCGATTTTAGATTGAACTTGCGGCGATATTTTCCGCCAGCTGGTACCGCGCTTATTCAGTAGCGTTTCCCAACCGAGTTCCTCGACCCATTGTTTAAGCAAGTCGGGATCGAGTCCCTGTTTTCGGTAATCATGG
>CBDUSZ010000322.1:0-3337 GCA_965370015.1 uncultured bacterium
GGTTTCGGCACAGATTCAGCGCGCTGTTAGCAATATTCAGGCGCAAATGGCGGACATTATTATCGACCTGGTGCCGTCTTATGCCTCGTTACTAGTTATATATAACCTCGATATCTGTGATTTTTTTGTAGCCAGAAGCCGCTTGAAACTGGCATTGGAAAATCTCCAGGCGGAGGAGTCACAAGATGGTAATTTAATTACCCTTCCCGCCTATTACAGTCTCGAATCAGGACCCGACCTGGATATCATCGCAGAACTCGGAAATATCAGCGTAGACGATGTCATTCAAATTCACCAACAGCAGGAATACCGGGTCTACGCGATTGGTTTCGCCCCCGGGTTTGCCTATTTAGGTGAGGTAGATGAGCGAATTGCTGCCCCCAGGCTTGCAACCCCAAGGCAAAAAGTACCACGCGGGGCAGTCGCTATCGCCGATCGTCAAACCGCAGTATACCCGGCACCGTCACCGGGTGGCTGGAATTTGATCGGCCTCTGTCCGACACGCATGTTTGATCCACAGCGAACACCTTCGATGCCAGTTCAGGTGGGTGATCGGGTTCAGTTTAAAGCCATTGATCGGGATGAATACCTTTCCCTCGGCGGTGAATTGTGAGTGGGCTTATCGTCAAACAACCCGGACTGTTAACACTGATCCAGGATAAAGGCCGTTTTGGTGCGCACAACCTGGGGCTCACTAACGGTGGCCCACTGGATGCTTTGGCGTTTGACTGGGCCAATCGACTGCTGGGTAATAGCAGCAATGTCAGTGCGCTTGAAATTAGTTTTGGTGGGCTGTCACTCAAATCTGAAATTGATACCGCCATCGTCATTACCGGCGCGCAGATGGCGCTCAAAATTAATGGCGACACGGTTACTCAGTGGCAGACCCACACGCTGAAAAAGGGTGACATTATTGAAACAGGATACACAACCAGTGGCACTCGTGCCTATCTGGCAGTAGCCGGTGGATTCAATATACCCCCCAGTTTTGGCAGCAGCGCCACTGTCGTGCGCGAAAACATTGGAGGCCTTGGCGGCGGCAAGTTGCAGGCTGGCGATCACCTGCCCTGCGATCCTCAGGTACTGTCTCAACATTACCGACTTGCCGACGATGATCGTCCACAATACACCGATGCTGCAGTACTGCGCGTGGTATTGGGGTATCAGCAAAGTGCATTTGACTATATCCAGCAACAGCGTTTTTTCAGTTCTGAATACCAGCTAACCGAGCGTAGCGACCGCATGGGCTATCGACTCGAGGGCGAAGCGATAAAATCGGATATTAGCGGTATGCTCTCCGAGGGTATTTGCCACGGTGCGATTCAAATTCCCGCTGATGGTCAGCCAATCGTTTTATTGAACGATCGACAGACAATCGGTGGCTATCCTAAAATCGGCGCGGTAATACCGCTTGATACCGCGAAACTGGCACAGCTCAGCCCGGGATCTACGATTCGTTTCGATGCCATCAGTCCCGAACATGCCCATAATCTACACTGGTTGGCTAAATCGCGATTCGAACGAACCCCACTCGTCGAGTGCTAGTGACAATTCAGATAGAGACAGTAACCATGACAGAGCAAAACTCAGATCTAGCGCTGAGTCAAAAAATTGAGGACATACTCGTCGCGCGTAATTTGCGCGGCATGAAAACCGTCCAGGCCTGTTTGCAACCAGGGTATTGTCTGCGTGCCGCGCAAATTCTGCGGGAGTGCCAGGGACACGTGTTTATTGGCACCGGGTTTCCGGTCGTTGACACATTTGAGACAGACGGACCGGTCGGCACCATTGCTCTATATGGCGCTCTGGAAGCGCTCGGGGCGATACCCGTTATCGTCTGTGGCCGCCCCCTCTCGCAGGTACTTGATGACAAATACCGGGTACTCGAAATTCGGGTCGGTGACCATGACCAACGCGAACACGAAGCGCTCGATGCGTTAGAAAAGTATCAACCCCGGGCAATAGTTTCTATCGAACGCCCTGGCCAGGCCGCCGATGGTAGTTATTACAATATGCGCGGTGAAAATATCAGCCCGCGTACTGCCTGTTTCGATACGTTTATGGATCTGAGCAAATGCCCTACCATTGCTGTTGGCGATGGTGGTAATGAAATTGGCATGGGTAAGGTAACAGGAGCGCTGAAACAGTTAGATATCGTGCCAGCCGCTACCAGCTGCGATGAACTCATCGTTGCCGATGTATCGAACTGGGGTGCCTATGCCATTATTTCTTTCCTCTCAGTCTGGCATGGCAGCGATCTGCTCAGTGAAATCAATCCGCTTGGAATTCTGCAATATATTTCGCAACTGGGTAGCGTCGATGGCGTTACCCGGGTCAACCAATTGACCGAAGACGGGTTGCCGGTGAGTGAGGGGGAATCAGTTTTACGAGAGTTGCGTGGAGTTTGCGGGTTTCCGGTTTAGGGACATCATTCGGGCTGCCATAGACTTCCGATTTTACCGGCGTGGCAAGCGTATTCTGCACGATCTACCCGGCTAACCGATATCGGGGATGCATTGGAGACTGATTTATTGGTACAATATTTTCACCAAATGTGACTCTATTCGTTGACGCTCCAATTCTGATTAAATTACGCGTCGATTTTTCTACCCTCTAATCACACTAATTATTGAGACTGTTACATGAGTATTGCATATCTGAATGGTTCCTACCTGCCGATTGAAGAGGCAAAAATTTCGCCACTCGATCGTGGCTTTTTATTCGGCGATGGCATCTACGAGGTAGTGCCGTCTTATAGCGGCAAAATGGTCGGTTTCGGTGCGCATATCGCGCGTATGCAAGAGGGCCTGGGCGCTATCGAAATCAAGCTTGGCTGGGACGAAAAGCAGTGGCGTGAACTGTGCGAGACAATCTGTGAAAAGAATGGTAGTGGCAATCTCGGTATCTATTTGCATGTCACTCGTGGCGCCGATAATAAGCGTCATCACGCTTATCCAGAAGGTATCGAACCGACTGTTTTTGCATTTACCTTTGAAATCCCTGAACCACCGGAAGCCGATCGTAATACAATCAAGCCCTATACCTGTTCCACCGCACCCGATATGCGCTGGGATCGTTGCCACATAAAATCTATCTCGTTGCTCGGTAATGTGATGCATTTTCAGCAAGGTCATGAAAAGGGCGACGGTGAAATCCTGCTTTATAACGCCAACAATGAATTGACCGAATGTGGTGCCTGCAACGCATACGTGATCAAGCATGGGGTTGTCGCTACCCCGGCCCTGGACAATCAGATTCTGGCCGGAATCACACGCCAGCTGGCGCTCAAGGTACTACGCGAGGATGGCTCGATAGCGGTAGAGGAACGCGTGATTAC
>CBDUSZ010000323.1:0-3332 GCA_965370015.1 uncultured bacterium
GCGGATCGTATGCGACCGCGTCAAATTGATCACATTTATGGACAGTCGCATTTACTCGGTAAAGACAAACCTTTAAGACAGGCCATCGAGGCCAACAAACTTCACTCGATGTTATTCTGGGGCCCCCCGGGTACCGGCAAAACAACCATCGCTCGGCTCATCGCGAAGTATTCTGACGCCAGGTTTCTCACGATTTCTGCGGTCCTGGCGGGGGTTAAGGAGATCCGCGAGGCGATTGAGCAAGCCAGGCAACACCAGGGCAAAACCGTGCTGTTCGTCGACGAGGTACACCGATTTAACAAATCCCAGCAGGATGCTTTTTTACCCTTCATTGAGGACGGTACGATATTGTTTGTAGGCGCAACGACAGAAAACCCATCCTTCGAATTAAACAACGCGTTACTTTCCAGAACTCGCACTTATGTACTCAAGCCTATATCCACGGATGAAATAGAAAAAGTGCTGCGACGAGCCCTGGAAGATAGTGAGGATGGCCTGGGCGCACTCGGTTTGTCGATGAGTGATGATGCTTGCCAAATGTTAGTTAACGCGGCCGATGGCGATGCACGACGCGCCTTAACTTACCTCGAAATTGCCAGCGATCTGGTAGAGTCCAAAAATATCGAATCTCAATTGGTCGCTGAAGTCGTGGCACAGGGGCTGCGGCGTTTTGATAAAAAAGGCGACTTATTCTACGAGCAAATTTCGGCTTTGCATAAATCGGTACGCGGGTCAGATCCAGATGCTGCGCTGTACTGGTTTTGTCGCATGATAGACGGCGGTTGCGATCCAGTTTATATCGCCCGTCGTGTGGTTCGCATGGCGATCGAAGACATTGGCATTGCCGACCCGCGCGGCCTCGAATTAACTTTGAGTGGCTGGCAAACCTATGAACGGCTGGGTAGTCCGGAAGGAGAGCTGGCAATCGCACAGGGAATCATCTATCTGGCCTGTGCAGCAAAGAGCAACGCGGTGTATAGCGCGTACAAAGAAGCAATGCAGGACGCTCAAAATTCCGGCAGCCTCGAAGTACCATTACATCTACGTAATGCACCCACGCAATTTATGCAGGACCAGGGTTATGCGGAAAAATACCGTTATGCGCACGATGAGGCGGACGCTTTTGCAGCCGGCGAGCATTATTTCCCCGAGGAGATGGCCGCGAAACAATATTATAAACCAGTCGATCGCGGGCTAGAGATCAAGATTGGCGAGAAACTGGAATTTCTGCGCAAGCGTAATCGCACCGCGAAATAACAGATTAGTATGATCAATAAACCATTTTCAGAATCCAGCGAGCAAAACAAGGCGGTAATATATGAAACTATTAAGCCTTACCTGCTTGACGCTGTCGAAGTTCTCGAAATAGGTAGCGGTACCGGTCAACATGCTGTCTATTTTGCTTCGATGGTAGCAGGCTTAATCTGGCAAACCTCCGATCTGACGGAAAACCTGCCCGCTATCAAAGCCTGGATTGCTGACTCGCAACTACCCAATTTACCCGAACCAGTCGAACTCGATGTCAGTTCACGCTGGATGAATAAAACCTTTGACTTAATCTACACTGCCAATACATTCCATAGTATGAATCAGCACCAGGTAGCAGATTGTTTGTCACGCTGTACTGGGTGCCTGCGAATGGAAGGCCATCTAGTCGTTTATGGGCCATTTAATTATGATGGGAAATACACTTCGCCGAGTAACGAGAAATTTGACGGCTGGCTAAAATCACGCGATCCACAAAGTGGTATAAAACATTTTGAGTGGGTTAATCAAATAGCCAGACAAACCGGCCTGCAACTTATTAGCGATACTGCAATGCCTGCTAATAATCGTATTTTAATTTGGCGGCAGGAAACTTTTGCAGCGAAATAGGGACTAAAGTGCGTGATTCCGCTGGTTCTATCTGACACCTTTTTAAACCGGGTTATATTAATGAGCAAGTATTTAATACCGACAGTCGTGAGCTGTTTTTTATTCGTCTTTGCAACTGTACAGGCTGACAGTGGGCGCTGGTATGGTGCCGAGCAACTTGATAAAGGCGAACAATTATTTCAACAACTGTGTGCTGGCTGTCATGGTGCAAATGCTGAGTTAACAATAGACTGGAAGAAAACGGATAGCAACGGTAAGTATCCACCGCCTCCTTTAAATGGAACGGCCCATGCCTGGCATCATCCGCTACAACAGTTAAAACAGACTATCAAACGCGGTGGTGTACCCCTTGGCGGCGTTATGCCGGCCTTCGAGTCAAATTTAGATGATGCGGATATGGATGCTGTAATTTCCTATTTTCAATCCAAATGGCCAGAGCAGACTTATCGAAAGTGGGCAGATCGGTTCAAGGTTGCAGACCGTAATGCCCCGATCGTAGAACAAGCAACAGTAGAGTCGCTACCCGCAGATCAGCCCGCCGCAACAATGGCAATAACCGCCCCGATCGATATTACCCGATTACTAAAATTACGCCTCGGAACAGACAATATTTCCACGCCCGTGGAAACACCCATTAAGGGCGTTTATGAAACACGTTTCGGCGAAAAATATGCCTATTTGATTGAAAATGGTCGCTATGTTTTTATCGGCGAAATGTACGACCTGGAACGCGCGCAAAATTTAACCGAAATTAGCCGACGGATAGTGATCAAGGATGAGTTGGCCAGAGTAGACGAGGCCAATTTAGCGATTTTTCCTGCCAGCCAGACTGAAAAGGCAAAGCTAACAGTATTTACCGATACCTCTTGTCCCTATTGTATAAAGCTGCATGCGGAGGTAGGTTATCTCCAGCAAGCGGGTATTACAGTACGTTATCTGCCGTATCCAAGAGGTGGCGAACGTGGCCCGGGATACTCAACACTGAAGCAGGTATGGTGCGCCGAGGATAAAAAAATGGCGATGGATATTGGCAAGGGTGTTACCGAAGGCGAATTGCCCGCGGGTGACTGCAAAGCCGCCGATTTTGTCGATCGTGGCTATCAATTGGGGGATCAGTTGGGTGTCACAGGTACACCTGCGTTGTATCTGGAAAGTGGAGAAGCGATTACCGGATACGTCCCTTATGCGGAGTTAATCCCGATGGTACTGAAAGACCTGTAGATCTGTTCTCCATTGATATTGTCGTTTCTCAATCTTCCATTTTGATTCCGCTCAGCGGCTACTGAGCGCATTTAATTTTTTCATGCCGAAAAAGTAATGTGGTAGTATCTGTGCTATCGCTAAATCCAGGTAGTTAAATAGCCCGATTCTATGATAAAAAAAACCCGTAAAAAGAAACAGCAAAATCAAATATCGTCCCAGAAAACAAAACCCGCCAGTAGCCAGGCTGATACGAC
>CBDUSZ010000324.1:0-3316 GCA_965370015.1 uncultured bacterium
ACCCTGTTTGTGCTCTGGTTCATCCTGGTTGCTATCAAGCTGGCTACATTGGCGGCCTTTGATGTCGATCTGCAGTTTCTAAGCGCAGTAGTACTTATCCCGGTAGCCGGCATCGGGCATTTTTTCGGCCTACAGGCGCATGAATATATGTTGAAAAACGATATGCTGTTCAGGCGTATTCTCGGCGTAATTCTGATTGGTATCTCTATTATTGGTCTCGGGAGCCTGATATAAGTCTTTATTCTGCGTAGCCTGGAAAGGTAGAATTCCCTGCGCTTCTGTTGAATCATTGGCGACAGGCTCTCTGCGCTTTGAAACCTAAGGTTTCAGAGTCCTGGTTATTATCGAATTTAAAAACATTGAAATCCCTATGGCGAAATATGACGAGTTACCTTTAACCAGCAACCACTGGGGCGTCTACCGTGTAGAAACCGAAGACGGCAAAGTTAAAACGCTGCATGGTTTTGAACAGGATGACGATGTATCGCCCATCGGCTCGGGTATCATTGATGTGCTGGATGCACCATCACGTATCAAGACTCCTGCCATACGCCAAAGCTGGCTTGATTCCGGGCCGGGATCGAACCCGGAGAAGCGTGGTGCTGATCCATTCGTCACGGTGTCGTGGGAAACCGCCGAGAAACTGGTGGCGGAAGAGTTAACACGAGTCAAGCAGCACTTCGGCAATAATGCCATTTATGCGGGTTCCTATGGGTGGGCGAGCGCCGGACGATTCCACCACGCTCAAAGCCAGATTCACCGGTTTTTAAACTGTATCGGCGGTTACACGCGTTCTGTCGATTCTTATAGCTATGCTGCGGCAGAAGTTATCGTGCCACACGTGCTCGGAAGCCTGTACGGCTTCCTGGCTTGCGCCACCAGTTGGCCGTCCATCATTAAAAGCACCCAATTATTGGTTGCGTTTGGCGGGATTCCGATCAAAAATGGACAAATTAATTCGGGCGGAGTAGGCCGTCACGTTCAGCGCGAACATCTTACAGCTGCCCGTGAGGCCGGTGTCGAATTCGTTAATATTGGTCCGCTTCGCTCAGATCTCGAAGAATTTACCGAGTCCGAATGGCTCGCCCCTCGCCCCAGCACTGATACCGCGATTCTGCTCGGTATCGCCCATACGCTATATACTGAAAAATTATACGACGAGGCTTTTATTGCGCGTTATACCCATGGGTTTTCATACTTTGTGCCCTATTTGATGGGTAATAGTGACGGTGTTGAGAAGACCGCCGAATGGGCTGCCGATATTAGCGAACTGTCTGCCGATAGCATCCGCCGACTGGCGCGACGCATGGCCGGTAGTCGCACCATGATCTCGGTGAGTTGGTCGTTGACGCGACAGGATCACGGTGAACAAACTTATTGGGCTGCAATTACCGTGGCGGCCATGCTCGGTCAAATCGGTTTGCCGGGTGGCGGCATAGGCTTCGGCTATAGTGCTACCAACAGTGTTGGTGACCATGGTAGCAAAATTCCCGCTGCTTCTTTACCGCAGGGCGAGAATCCGGTGAGTGACTTTATTCCAGTGGCGCGAATCAGTGATTTACTGCTTAGCCCAGGCCAGGTTTTTGATTACAACGGCCAGCAGCATCACTATCCGGATACTCATGTGGTGTACTGGGCGGGTGGAAATCCGTTCCACCATCACCAGGATCTGAATAGGATGCTTAGGGCATGGCGTAAGCCGGACACCATTATTGTGCATGAATGGTGCTGGAATAGTCTTGCCAAACATGCCGATATCGTATTGCCCTGTACTACCTCGCTGGAACGCAACGATATTGCAATTTCGCCACGAGATCCGTATGTGGTAGCGATGAGTAAAGTCACCGAGCCCGTTGGATTGAGTCGTAACGATTATGATATTTTTCGCGGAATTGCCCGCCAAATGGGGTTGGAGCAGGCTTTCACCGGAGGCAGAGACGAAAGCGAATGGCTTAAATGGATATATCATTCCACGCGAGACAGAGCCGCACGAAAAAAAATTCATTTGCCGGCCTACCAGGATCTGATACGAGATGGCTGGTTCCGGCCTGAACCACCCGACGAGCCGGTAATTATGTTAAAGGCTTTCCGCGATGACCCGGTGGCTAATCCTCTGTCCACCGCGACCGGGCGCATTGAAATTTATTCACCGACTGTAGCCAGCTTCGGCTATAACGATTGTCCTGGTCATGCCACCTGGATTGAGCCGCTAGAATGGTTAGGTGGCGATACCCGAAATTTTCCGCTGCACCTGGTGTCGAATCAACCATCGACTAAATTGCACTCGCAACTCGATCATGGAAGCTATAGTCGGGCGGCAAAGATAAAGCAACGCGAACCCATTATGCTGCATCCCGACGATGCGCAGCAGCGGGGCCTCAGGGCGGGTGACATAGTAAGGGTGTTCAACGATCGGGGTGCCTGTCTGGCTGGCGTAATTATCGATTATCAGATCCGATCGGGTGTGGTGCAAATGAGCACCGGCGCCTGGTTTGATCCACTGGAACCGGGAAAGTCGGGTAGCCTGTGCAAACACGGTAATCCTAATGTATTGACCCCCGATAAAGGCACATCAAAATTGGCCCAGGGACCGATTGCGAATACCTGCCTGGTTGAAGTGGAGATTTATCGGGGCGAATTGCCTGTAGTGACTGCGTTTGAACCGCCAGTCATCATCGAACGGTAAACAGAATTAATATTGCCTGCGGTTGCAATTATTCCCGGTATCACTTAGCTTGGTGCTTGAACTAATCGAAAAGGTATCGATCCATGGCCGAAGAAGACTCCAAACCCTTAAACGGTGTGAATATTAGTGCTGTAGTGGGCCTGATCGGAAAAATCCAGGAAGAGCCTGATGTCGCTGCCACCAAATGGAATGCTCTGGTCAAATGGAACGGTGGATTTCAGTCTGAGGCGACGATACGGGAATTCCCTCCTGTCCTGTCTGATGAGCCCAGTGAACTAGGTGGCGCCGATAGTGGACCCAATCCGGTCGAGCAAATTCTAGCCGCCTACGGCAATTGCCTGGCTGTTGGATATGCCGCGAATGCGACTGTGGCAGGTATCGAAATTAAAGATCTTAGCATCGAGCTTGAAGGTGAGCTCGATCTGCATACCTTTCTTGGCTTGAAGCAGGACCATGCGGGTTATAACAATATAACGGTGAAGGTGAATATAGACTGTGACGCGTCACCTGAAGATCTGCAGACACTGCACGATAACGTATCCAATTCTTCTCCAGTAGGGCATACACTGGGTCGTGCGATACCGTTGAAATTCAAATTCGGCTAATCTTCCGGCGATCTATAATGTGCTA
>CBDUSZ010000325.1:0-3304 GCA_965370015.1 uncultured bacterium
GCGCGACAGCCCTCGCGCGACGCTGATCGAATTCATTATTGCCAGGCACCAGACCGTGACCTATACACGGACGTCGAGCGCACCGTGGTCGCGCACCGTTTGTACGATGATTTCAACCATATCGAATTGGGATTGCGCATTGACATCCTCGAAATAGACATGGCTGGGCCAGGGTTGCCGAACATGGTTGTCATCAGGCAGGTCAATCGTTTCGCAAACGTTTTTTATGGCGGCAACATATTCACGGGAGGTCTCTTCGATCTCTAGCTTGGCAATATCCAGATTGCCGACGCTATTGCGGTCAATCTGACAGGAGCCAATGCCGGTGGTTAACGGAACATTGCGTGCGATCGCCTGCTCTTCGTAAAAGGAAACCGGCACCTTGTCTGCTTCAAGTCGCATGATGAAATCACGACAAACATCGTATTTCAGGTCGGTCAATTCTAAAAGATCGATCTTGCCTTTAGGTTTAGTGGTTTCGGTGCCTGGCTTCTGTCGACGCCTCGAGCGATCCTGCTTACGCGCCTGGGTGACGTAATCGCCACGATAGTTACAGTCAAAAACTCGATCCTGCCAGGGCTTGTCTTTCACCATACGCTGAATCGATCGGATGGCCATGGTTTTGCAGTTATCCGGGCCAATGAAGAAAGGCGAGCCAGAGGCATCAGACAGCTCTACCCAACCGTCTGGAAATTTATTCATGAAATGATCGATCCAGGGAACCAGAACCTGGTCGGCGATGTGGTCCAACAGTTGGTTGGCGAAATCCGGGTCGTGAACCACATCGGTCAACAGGGGTTCCTGACCGTAAATATCGGCCGCAAAACTGTAGGGTGAGGATAATTGCAACAGAGGCTCCATGCCTGACAGCCGCTGCGAGGCGCATAACATATCGTTAAGAATTTTGGGAATTCCGGCATTGAAATCGGGTGTGCGAATCGACTGCCAGGTATCTTTGGTGATCAGTGGCTTGTCGGGGTCTGACCCCGGGGGGAATCTGTCGGGATACATCATCTCCTGACCAATCGCCTCGCAGGAAAAGGCATAAACAGCCCAGGTCGTGTATTGCTTGTCGATGCCCATCAGGCAACTAACCATCAGGTTGGCGCGCGCATAGCGTTCGGGGTCTGTCTTGTAATACTCGGCGGACTCAATACCGTAGAGATCGTGCAGGATACCCAGCGCTAGCATATGAACCGAGGCCGAGGCATGGACCGTATCTGTCGGCGCCGGCACGGCGAATTTAGCGTCATAATCGCCGGCAATCGTGGCGTCAAAAATGCTGCGCAACGCCTGTTTCGCATCTGCATCGCCGGATTGCCAGCGTTTTAATAGATGAAGTCCTTCGGGGAATTTAAGATATTCGGTCATGGCCATGCCTCTATGTCTATGCCGTTGCTCTGGCGATAATTGCATTACAGTCAGCCATTATGAGCTTATAAATTATTGGATATAATTGATATACCCGTTTAGGATAATTACATATACCCAATTTTAAAGAAGAAAATGTGGCAAAATCAGTTCAGGGAGCGCTATTATCTTCTATCGAGCTCGATCGTAATTCGGCAATAACGCTGTTTCAACAACTCGATAGAGCGATGAGAAAGCTCATTCTGAATGGGTCAGTTACCGCAAGCCACCGCTCGCAACATTCCTGAGAGAGAAGCAATAATCTTTCGGCGACTTGATGCTCTGGCAGCCATGGGTAAAGACTAAAACTGATGCCCAGCTTCTCCATCGTCATACCTGCGCAGGAGCGTTATCCTCGCCTCCGATCGGCGACCTGAATGACCGCCAGCTCGCTCATCGTCATTCCTGCGCGGAATGAACGCCAGGGATAATGGAAATGCAGTAGGATCGTTGGGAACGATTCCTGTCCATTGGGTTGCCAAAACCAGTTTTTGTCCATATATAATACTTATCCTTAAAACAGACTTAGGGAACCACTCTGAACTTAAGCTTTCCAATTAATATGGTTTTTATAAACACCACAATTCGTTCGGGTGGCATAATTTTGATGATGCTGATAACCGCCTGTAGCTCGTCGATTCCAGTTGAAATTCGGCACACACTGGATAGCTCGCCCGATATCACGCAGGTGCGTGCGCAACCGGCCAGCTATATTTCGCAACAGGTTCGCTGGGGCGGCATGATTCTGGAACCAGAAAACAAACAAAATACAAGCCATTTGACGATTATCGCCTTTCCGCTGTCGGATAATGGCGAACCACTGACTTCCGCCCAAAGCCCCGGACGATTTAAAGCCGTGATCAATGAATTCCTGGAACCTCTGGTATACAGTCGTGAGCGATTAATCACGGTAAAGGGCAGGGTCCTTAAAACCGAAACTTTAAATGTAGGAGAATATCCCTACCTGTATCCCGTTATCGATGTAGATCATTATTATTTATGGCCGATAAAGCAGGTACCCCACTATGTCGACTACCCGCCTTATTGGCGATATGATCCCTGGTTCTACCCAGGCTATCCCCGGCGTTACCCGCATAGGTACTAGATCCCTAACCATCC
Organism: uncultured bacterium; assembly: GCA_965370015.1. Classification (GTDB taxonomy): domain Bacteria; phylum Pseudomonadota; class Gammaproteobacteria. The sequence goes on from CBDUSZ010000325.1 coordinate 2,530, forward strand.
CTGATGGGAATAACTGATGCCCGCAAAGATACTGCCTCTATTACTCTTAATCAGCCTGTTGACGGGCTGTGCCAGCACACCTTTATTCGATACCTCGGCGGTGGTGAAATCCTTGACGCCGCAGAGTGTCATTGCCGAGCCGGCCGACAGTCGAGGTAAAACCGCGCTATGGGGTGGCACCATACTGGACACCCGCAATCTGAAAGATTCAACGCGAATAGAAGTCCTGGCTTACCCGCTCGACTCGTCCCAGCGACCGGTTCTAGGCAGTAAACCACTGGGTCGATTTATTATTCAGCAGCAGGGATACCTTGAACCGGCTACCTTTAGCCAAGGGCGACTGTTAAGCGTCATCGGCAGTGTCGGCGAAAGTCAGAGCGGTAAGATCGGTGACAGCGCCTATATCTACCCGGTTATCAATGCCCAGGAGCTACATTTATGGTCACCCGTAAGCGGTCAAAGCAGAACCGGTTTCAGTTTCGGCATAGGTGTCAGGTTGTAACTATTGGTAAAATGGAGCATGACCCAATAGTAGCGCACAAACACATTCCCCAATCATCTATAAAAGGTCTTGCTTCTGCAGAAAGGCCATTACCGCGGGGATAGCATAAGCTTCCAGAATAATGCCCAGTAGGAAAAATGGGGTCAGGTCTTCCTGAATCACATAATTCTTAATCCTAGGGGCCTAGTCGTCGAAGGAATATAACTAGGTAATGTGCTCTGGAAAGACCTGATAATCATCTAGCGAGTTCCCCCAATAGGAGTTACCGTTTGG
>CBDUSZ010000326.1:0-3295 GCA_965370015.1 uncultured bacterium
TCATGTGTCGCTGCCGAACACATTTTTTCGGCAACAGCAGGAAGAGTCGATACTGATGTCTGCGTGTGACATGGCTTTATCCAGCTTTTGCTGAAATTCATCGATAGCTCCGGTTTGACCCTGTCGTTTCAGGCACTCGACATAACCATGCAGGGCCCAAATATTGCCACGGTGTTGCAAAGACCTGGGTAAAGTATTGTCTATGCCGAGATCGTCCCGATAGTGTTGCATCGCTTCTTCAACATGATCTTGTTCCAGTAGCAGGGCTCCGAGCGCATGGCGGGGCGGGTGCATCCAGGGCCAGGGTTCCGAATAAGCCAGATTATCGCTCAATTCGCAGGCCCTGCGCAGATGACTATAACCGAGGTCATGGTTGCCCGCGTGGTACTCAAGTTCACCTCTGGACATTGCTCCCGCGACCGCCAGAATGTCTTTTGAAGGGTTATTAGCCATTATATGCCAGTCGGGAATAGCTGTGTGGAGCCGATCAAATTTTTTCTTGCACCGTCTCGCACTGTCGATGTCACCAAGCGCGGCGTGGGCGATAGTCTTGCCGTAGTAGAGCAGGGCGGTGGTAATCGGATAGAGGTCCTGGTTATCGGGGAATGCCTCATCGACTATCGCCTGCCAGCGACCAAATCGAACCAGCACGTGAACCTTGCTAGAAAAATAGCCCTCCAGTGTCGAGGCCAGATAGCGACGGTCGATTTGCAACAGGTCGTCGCTGACAATCGAGCGAATTTTTTGCGCCGCCGTTATCGCCGGTTCAAATCGGCCGAGGAACATCGCCGCGTACATCTTCGAATGAAAATCGTGTAAACAGGAGATCATATAGAACTCGCGCTTGCCACGTAGATCGATGTATTTGAGATCAGCCCTGGTGGCGCGGTCGTTAGCTTCGACAGCTTCAAGGTATTGCCCACATAGCACGTCTATATGAGTGGCCATGTGCAGCAGATGGCCATTATCGGGGGATATGTCGCGTAACTGGTTCGCTGATTTTAAAGCTTTCTCTGGCCAGGGCGACATTTCCAGGGCGTGGACGTGAAAATGAAGAATACCAGGATGGGGGTTTAATCGTTGTTGCGCGATCAGACATAGCCCCCGTTCGAGTATCTCGATCGACGCTTGTGTGTAAGCGCCCGGAGCGGGAATCCGTCGCTGGATATCCCATAACTTCCAGCGCGTCAGATTCATCATCGATTCTGCTGTCAGGCAGATAATATCCAGATCCAGTGGAAATTTTTCCAGTACTGAGCGCATGCTATCGGCATAATCCTGCTCCCACTGACCGAGTGTGGTGAGATTCTCGGCTTTATCGCTTTGATGTTTCTGTCCCAGGGCTTCGATTAATTGCTGCTCGAGTGGTGTTGCCACGCTACTGAACTGACGCGCTATTTTCACATTGTCGTAACAGAATTTTATCCTGTCGACCCTTTCTGCCTCGCCATACCATTCCCAGGGCTTGTTGTAAAATGAGCTCGCTGCGTAGGCAATGCCCCAGTAACCCATCGCACACTGTGGATCAAGCCCGACAACTTTTTTAAAACAACGGATAGCCTCCTCGTGATTAAAGCCATAGCACCAGATCAGGCCGCGATCAAACCAGGTCTGAGCATTGACCGAACTCGTGGATATCGGGTGGCTATAGCTGCCAAGATCAAAATAATCGTTCATCTATTTATTGTTCCGGATGGGTCTGCTGTTAAAGTAACGAGTCTGGTAGTATAAATATTATCCTTGTAAATTGTAGGGCAAGGCTGAATTAAAAAGTGTTGTGATATCAACCGATTAGCTTTGGAGATACCCTCTTAATGGGATATTAGATGAATTATGGCCCAGATAACTACAGTTTTTAAGCAGTTTTCAACTAAGCATTAACTGTGTAGGATGTTGGTGTATTTGAGAATTAACAGATTATTCAGTGAGATAAATCATTAAGAGGTAATCAAATGAGAAAATTAATTTATATTGTAGTAATAGCAATAACTGCCTCTGTAGGCAGTGTTAATGCAAACCAGCACGTGAACGTAGAGCGCCTAATGGAGAAAATAAATGCATTGGAAGAGCGCATTGCGATGTTAGAGTCACGTATAACATTCGCTTCCTTCATGCCTGATTTTGCCGAACGATTTCATGTCATGCACAGGGCTAGTGAATCTGAGGACTGGGCGGTTGCTTCACACCAATTACAGGTGATGAAGCAATTAATTGCTTCATCACAGTCTGTCAATGCAGAGCAGGGAGCCCTTTTTCAGGCGATGATGGGGCCAGTCATTGAAAAAATCGACAATGCGATTAGTCACGCTAACTCGAAAAAAATGATTGTCGCGCTTTCCGAAGCAGTACAAACCTGCAACGCCTGTCATATAGCTACGGGCAGACCTTTTATAAATGTGACCCTGGACTCCACCGAATCTCTGAGTATGCGTCACCCGCATATACTTACTAAACAAAAGATGGCTAAGCATGGTCACTGACGGTAGTCAGACAGGGTATCGATAGGCTTTAGAAATTTAAGCAAGACCTGATGACTGGGTCTTGCTTAGTAGTGTTCAGCGATGTAAATAAAGACCGGTAGAGTGACTATCGCGGTTATCACCTGAAAAGTCATGATATTCGACATCAATTCGGCATTGCCGCCCATTTTTCGTGCCATCACGTAGGACGAAGACGCGGTAGGTACTGCGCCCGCGATTATTGCTACCGTACGCGGTAACCCTTCCAGTCCTACCATCCATGCCATGCCAATAATTATTAAAGGCATACCAATTAAACGCGTCAATACCCCTGTGGCAATCAGTAGCTTTTGATCCGCTGCCTTTCCGATATGTAAACCAGCGCCAACTGCTAACAGGGCCAGACCGAGACCACCGTTACCAATTATAATAATAGTATCGAAGATGACGTCGGGCACCCCGGTCCAGTTAAGCGCCAGACCCAACATGCAGGCAATAATTAACGGATTGCGCAAAATGCGCATGAATACCGCCTTAAATTGAGGATTATTCGCGCCCGCTCCGTACAACGACAATACGATGACCGAAAATATATTTAGCATTGGCACCATGATGGCTAGCGCAAGTGCGACCAGCGTGACACCCTCGTCACCGTACAGTGGGCCGATCGTCGCCAGTGCGACAAATCCGTGGAAACGTGTTATGCCCTGAAACAGGCTGGTAAAGGAGGGCCCTCCACCTGTATAGCGTCCACGCAGGGCCGTATGTATCAGAATCAACAACAAGGACATGCCGATTATTGCGACCACCAAAACCAGCATTAAATCGACTATAGG
>CBDUSZ010000327.1:0-3274 GCA_965370015.1 uncultured bacterium
GCTCGGAGGCCGGAATGACGAAAATAGGGTTTCGGGGCTTAAGTAAGTGCCATTCGTACCAGAGACGGGAAATTGAACAATTTTTACCAACCGCAGATGCGGACATCGCCGCAAAAACCCAGGATCGAGAGATTAAATGCGTTACTACTTACAGATTGACCTCAGTAAAAAATCAGTTGATAAAGAAATTCTGCAGGGCGAAGACATAGTTCGTGCCGGCAGGTACCGAATCGCGCAAACCCTGTTAGATCTGAACAAGGCACAGGTAGACCCCCTGTCACCACAGAATCCGTTAATATTTTCTGCTGGGCCTTTCGCCGGCACCAACTTTTCCAATGCCAACCGCATCAGTGTTGGTTGCAAGAGCCCGTTGACCGGGGGCATCAAGGAAGCCAATGCAGGGGGTACTTTTGGTGTCGCTATGGGCCAAATGTCAATTTCCGGATTTACGCTTCACGATGCCTGCGAACAGTGGAGCATTATTCATATCGGCCGGGATCAGGTGGTTAGATTCGAACCGGCCACAGAATACATGGGGAAAACCAATACCGAGGCTGCCACCTTGCTGCACGAAAAATATGGCAAAAAAATAAGCCTTGCTCTATGCGGTCCAGTTGGTGAATATCAGGGACTGATGGCCGGTATCGCTTTTAGTGATGCGGATAGACGTCCCTCGCGGCTGGCTGCTAGAGGCGGCGTCGGTGCAGTGATGGGAAGCAAAAAAATCAAGGCAATCGTAGTGGAAATGTACAAGATGCCAGAATTTCACGACCGCAAGAAAGTCATGACCGCCGTGCGTCAATACAAAAAAATGCTCGATGAGAGTCCCGCCATCGCCAATTATAAAATGCTAGGCACTGCCTTCGTTGCAGACCTCAACAATTATACTGGTGGGTTACCAGTAGAAAATTTCAGCCGCGGCCGGTTAGTCGATACTGAAGTAGAACCACTGAAAATGGGTGGGGATTACATCAGGGAACAAAACCTGCAGCGAGGTGGAGACCAGTCGCATGCGTGTATGCCCGGTTGCGTGATTCAGTGTAGCAATGTCTATTTCGACGAAGCCGGTAACGAGATGGTGTCGCCAGTCGAGTACGAGACCATCGGATTATTAGGAACCAATTGTGGGATCACCGATCCTGATGATCTGGCGCCGCTAAATTTCACCGCGAATGATTTAGGCATAGATACTATCGAAACCGGGGCAATGATCGGAGTCCTGATGGAAGCAGGCCTGGCAGAATTTGGTGACATCAAATTCATGCAAAACGTGTTGGAGCAAATAAAACAGGGAAGTGAGGAAGGTAAACTCTGGGCCCAGGGTGCATATCTGGTAGGAAAACACTACCAGGTTAGGCGTGTCCCGGTAATCAAGCGACAGGCAATCAGTGCTTACGATCCGAGAGTAAACGAAGTTACCGGCGTGACAATGATGATGACCGCTCAGGGCGCCGACCACACCGCTGGCAACCTGCCCTTCTGGGACTGCAAAGACAAGACAACCGATGAAATCGTTGCCGCCAGTATGGCTGCGCAGGTTGTCGCGGCAGCGGCTGATTCCCTCGGTATGTGTATATTCGGTCGCTCGGTTACCGACAGCAACCTGGATTTTATTGCAGACGCCCTTAACGATGCCCACGACACCAACTTGTCCGCAGCGTTTCTCTCCGAGCTAGGAAAGGAAACCCTGGAACTTGAACATGCCTTCAACCAGGCGGCGGGGTTCAACACCATTGACAATGAGTTGCCGCAGTTTTTTTACGATGAACCTGTCGAACCCACCGGCAAGGTCGCTCGCTTCCACAGCAGCGAGGTGGCAGACAGTTCCCGCCATTGGTGGGCCGATGAGACAAAATAATACTGGCTGAATAGTACTGCCAGTCGCCTCTGCGAGGAGCGCTAAAACCACCGGACTGCCCTGGTTTCTACTAAGCTGGCAATACCCGGTGGCGTGTCGTGGTCAGTACGGTGGCTGGTTATTGACCAGTGTCGTCCGGGCTCATACTCGGCAGTTGTGGCCGCGCTCGCCCAACCTTGATGGTTTCGCGATAGAGGATATAAAGTCCGCTCGAAATCACGATGCCGGTACCGACCAGGGTATAGGTATCGGGCAATTCTCCCCACAGTAAAAACCCCAGCAGCGTTGCCCAGATCAGTGCGGAATATTCGAACGGCGAAATGGTCGCTACTGGCGCGAGGCGAAAGGCGTGAGTCAGGCACATCACCCCGATACTGCCAAACACGCCGGCAAGTGCGAACAAACCTATATCACTCAAACTCGGGGTCACCCAGAATATTGGTGCGATGACGATGCCGGTGAGTGACATGCCCAGCTGTGGATAGAGCATCAGCGCCGCCGTGCTCTCGGTGGATTTGAAAGCGCGGGTGGTAATCATTAACAGGGCATATACCACGGCACTGCCTAGCACCACTAGCGCCGCCCATTGAAAAACACCGGCGCCGGGGCGCAGTATGATAAGTACTCCGCAAAATCCAATACTGATTGCCACCCAGCGATGTAGACCGACTGCTTCCTTTAATAAAGGAACAGATAGCGCGGTGATGAGAATTGGTGCAGCGAAGGTGATCGCAATTGCATCGACCAGTTTCATCTGCGAGAGCGCCCAGAAAAAACTGAAACTCAAGGCGAGTACCAGGGTATAGCGTCCAACATGAACAAGCGGGCGACTGGTCTTCAGCGCCTTCAGTCCACCCTCATGAAGGGCCAGCAAACCCAGAAGCGGCAATCCAAACCAGCTCCGAAGTGCGACCACCTGGGTGACCGAATAATCGGCGGTCAGCCACTTGATGGTCGCATCCATCACCGCAAACCCGGCAATACCCGCGAGCATCAGGACGATGCCTAGCACGGGGCGATCTGTACTGCCATCTTTCACTGTCACGAACAATTTCTCACGCGCGTACAATAACCGAAACGCGCCAGAAAACTAGTATTCTTTCAGTGGGTGCCGTTGTTGAAAACCACCTTTCACCGATAGTACCAACCAGGGTGCACCATGAGTTGAAAAAATAGTTAACTCAACGCCTGGAGTTCCGCTACAAGACATAAAAAAGCTGCTTTTTAGGCTTTGCCATATATCGTAGTAAGCTGCAGAGAGGGGTCTCTCTAAAATTATCCTACAACCATATCAATCAGAAACAACTGGCCGAACGCCAGGGCATCTTACAACGCACTCTTCAACATTGGCGCGCCATCGGCTGGGTACCAATATTTCTGAAAATGGGTGGACGCGTAATCTACCGAAAGAAAGAG
>CBDUSZ010000328.1:0-3267 GCA_965370015.1 uncultured bacterium
GATGATGTCTCTAAAGGTTGGATTTTCTTCACCATCGCGTAAATCAGCGAGACCTTCCAGTATCGGCACGCCTGCGCGAGTTAATTGTTCCAGATAAAATGAGAAGTTGATCAAATCGCGACGACCAATTTTATTTTTACCAAAGAGGTCTCTACCGTGCTCTTTTTGTTTATAAGTGACTAGGTCCAGATCCATTTTATTGAGCCGAAATTCAAGATCCTCTACATTTCCAGCATCCAGACTGCCGCGTATAAACTTGCCATCAACATCTATCGCTTTGTATATATAAAGTGGCATGCTAGTGCTCTTTCAAACTAATCATGGTGGGCGCAAACAACACTAGGTCATCCGCTCGGTCAAATCAGCGACACGCCCGACTTCCTGGATCGAAGTAATACCCTTGAGGATATGTCGCACACCATCATCGGCGAGGGTGAAAAATCCCTGCTCGTAGGCCACGTCGCGAATTTCCTTGGTGGTAGCACCGTGTGCGAGCATATCATCAAGCTCGGAATTCATTTTAAGAATTTCGAGCATGGCAAAGCGCCCTTTATATCCACTTTGGTCGCAAGTGGTGCAGCCTTTAGCTTTGTATATTTTCTTCGCTATCAAACCTTCACGGTTACTCAACATACCTAAATCCTGTTTATCCGGCACGTAACTTTCCTTACAAAATTCGCAAAGTTTTCGCACCAGTCGTTGTGCGATCACGCCGATAATATTGCCTGCCATGATTTCAGGAATAATACCAATATCTCGCAGTCGGGGCAGGGCACCGATAGCGGAATTGGTATGCAAGGTCGAATATACCTGATGGCCGGTCATCGCCGCACGAAATGCCATTTCTGCAGTTTCATGGTCGCGGATTTCACCCACCAGAATGACATCCGGGTCCTGTCGCATCAGTGATTTGATGCCATTCGCGAAGCCCATGCCGGCTGTCTCATTAACCGATGTCTGTCGAATTAGTGGAAAGGGGTATTCCACCGGATCTTCCAGAGTCATGATATTAATCTGCTCGCTACTCAAATAATTAAGCAGTGAATAAAGCGTCGTAGTCTTTCCGCTTCCGGTCGGCCCGGTAACCAGAATTATGCCTTCGGGCCGCTGCATCATAATTTTAAGCGTGCGCAGGGATTCATCCGGTAGTTCGAGCTTCTCAAGCGGAATAACACCCTTTTCTCGATCCAGCACCCGCAGTACGATGTTTTCCCCGTGTATGGTTGGTTGTGAAGCGACCCGAAAATCGATTTGCCTGCCGATGATAGTCCGCGATATTCGCCCATCCTGAGGTGCCCGTGTTTCGGCGATATTCATATCCGCCATTACCTTTAATCGCACCGCGATAGCAGACCAGTAAGTTTTATGTAAACTACGAATCTGACGTAACACGCCATCAATCCGGTAACGAATCCGCAGGAAGCTTTCTTCGGGTTCAAAGTGCAGATCTGACGCACCGCGTTTAACCGCATCCGATAACATAACGTCTACTAGTCGAACCAGGGGTTGACTGTATTCTTCCCCATCACCCTGATAATTGCTGTAATCGGTTTCACCAGTTTCGATTTCTCGCAATATGCCATCGATCGATAATTCGTAACCGTAGAACTGATCAACCGCATTGGAAATTTCCACCTCACCGGCTAATACCGGCACTAGTTCGATGTGCTGCCCAATTTGAATTCGGATACGGTCGAGAGAAAACAGGTTAAAAGTATCCGACATGGCGATTGTCAGAACGTTTTTAACCGGGTCAAAATTAAGTGGAATGACCTTATGCTTGCGCGCGGTATCCGAATTAATCATCTTGATCGCATCGGGGTCGGGAACCACGCGTGAGAGATCGACACTATCCTGCTCCAGCGCTTCACCCAGCGCCGAACGCATAATAGCTTCGGTTGCGAAACCGAGACCCACCAGTAGTTTACCCAGCGGTTGATGGGCCTTTTTTTGTTCGGTTAGAGCAATAACTAACTGATCTTTAGTGATTACACCTTCATCAATTAATATTTCACCGAGTCGCCTTGGCTTGGTTACGGCATTCATAACTGTTTTAGTATCTCCAGTCGTGCATCGACGACCTCCCTGTTAAATGTAGCCAGGCCATTAGAATAATTATTGAGCGCCCGTTCGTAATAGGCGATAGCCACCTTCGGCCGGGCAATATGTTCAAGACTGACAGCTAGATTGTAAGCGTAGTTCGGGTCATCCGGGTTATTTTCGAGCGCCGCAAAATATCGCCCCTGGGCTTCCTGCCAGCGATTTTGCGCACCGAAGATATTACCGAGTGCAAAATTGAGGTAGGGTGAATTTGGCTCGTTGCGAATCATTAATTTTAACTGCGTTTCAGACTGCGCGGGCGAATAATTCGCGATCGCTATCATCGACGACATCGCCAGTGAATCTTTTGGATTTGCAAGCAGTAACTTTCGGTAGTCTCGCATCGCCTCGGCGATCCTGTTATCTTGAATATTGATCGCGGCTCGGGCCAGCAACGCATTTCGATTGGCTGGATCAACACCAAGCACCGCATTATATTTTATCAGCGCCAGTTGATCATCACCTCGCTGATAGGCCGCATAGGCTTCGCGCAGCCAGCGGTCTTTCTCGCTAATCCTGCTCTTGCTACTGATTTGAATCGTGGCGCTCGCGGCAGGTTCATCCCCACTAACGCCTGGCAGGCTGATATTGTTAACAACGTTAGTTTCAGCTTTAGCCACTGTGGCCTGCCGAGTTTCGAACCCAGGTTTTATTTCGGAAATGGTTTGATCCTCATTTGTATTCTCTGCCAGACTTTCATCTTCGCCGCCGAGTTCGACCGCGACCACTTCCTCGCTATCGACTATCAACTCTGCATTTTCGACTAGCTGCAAAGTCGTGGCATCGACTTCGCTACCAGGCGCTACCGCGAAAACATCGGTATAAGAATCATCATATTTATTTTTGATCAGCCCGGGCATTGGATCTCGTTTTAAATGCCGTAGATCGTTATCAATAATGATTGTTTCCTGATCTATCTCCAAAACCCCCAATACCGCAATTATTATAATTATGCCCAGGGCGGTACCGCTATAAATTTTGAAGTTATGTACGCGTTGCGCTGACGTTTTGCTACGAAACATTTTCTTCGCATATTCCGGCGTCATGATAATACTGGAATCAGACTTTAGCCCGGCGAACAAATTCGATACATCTTCGCTGCCAGGTTTACGCAGTGTTCTGTCATAATTATCGGGAGCGAAAGTCCTGGTCGATGTCGAATCCAGT
>CBDUSZ010000329.1:0-3265 GCA_965370015.1 uncultured bacterium
TCCGATTTAAATTGAGCAATTCTAAAATCCACATTCGATGTAAATTGAGTATTATTAAAATAGACTGTTGAGTCAAATTCAGCCCCAAAAAAATATGCTGCTGTATCAAATTTAATCCAAAAAAAATAAGCTATTGAATCAAATCGAGTATGCCCCGATTGCCCAGATACACCTCGGTTTCGACCGTAGCGCATTTGACAGACCACTGGATGGCAGTGGCTTTCTGGTACCAGGCCGCGAAAAAATACCGATTCGTGGTAGTTTGTGGATGAGCAATCTGATCGAGAATCGGGCGCCAGGAGGAAAGTTGTTGACGAGTAATTTCATCGGTGGCGCCTGTCAGGCGGATGCACTGAAGAATCCGGATGACAGGTTAGTCGATCATACCCTGAGCGCCTTACAGAAGCTTTGCGGACTCAGGGGTTCGCCCGAAATGGTGCGGATAAACCGGCATCACCAGGGGCTACCGCTATATCACGGTAACTATCATCAATTAACCCAGGCCATTAATCGTTACACGGGTCGCTACAACGGCCTGCATTTTGTTGCCAATTACCTGCAGGGCATATCGATAAGAGATCGGATCATTCAGGCTAAAACCGTTGCCGACCAGATAAACCTGGCGATGAGAGGAAAGACCTGCCGAAGTCACTACGGCTGGAACAATGCTGATGTGGGCCTGAGCCGGGCATGAATCATTCCTCCAGCCAGACCGAGCCGCTACCGCCACGGTTTAACCCGTTGAAAATTATAATCCCGGTGCTATTGGCATTGCTGTCGATTTCTTTGATGTCACAATGGTACGCCAGTAACGTCAGTGTTCCGCGTTACTGTAAGAACCCCGAAAAAACGTTGCACAGCCTCGAAAAATTGCTGGATGAATCTGCGTTGATAGCAAATGAGCAAAGACGACAAACTATGATTGCAGCCAAATTGCTGTTTCTGCATCCGCGGCAAAGTGACGAGAGCAGGGCAGATTACCTGCAGCGGCTGCGTTATTTAATGCTGGCTCAGTGTAGTTAATCCCCCATGCTCAGTCATATCCCTGTCCATCACTTCAGTAAGCAAAGACGCATACTTCAGCAGACCCTGTGGTATGCGTTGATATCAATTGCGATATTACTGTCGGTGCTGGCGGTTCATTACAACAGTTATATTTCGGCTGAAACCTCGAAGCGTAATGACCAGGAGCTATTGAACCTGGAGCTGGGTAAGACAGCGATTGTTACCGAGCTTTCCAATATTCAGTCCGATGTCAATTTTCTCGCCAGGCAGGCCGAGTTACATGGATATTTTGACCATCTTGATGCGCAGACACTCGCCATCCTGGAGCGAGATCTGGCGTTATTTTCCCGCGAGAAAATAATCTACGATCAGATTCGTTTGATCGGTATTGACGGTCAGGAGGTAATACGCATTAATAATCAGGATGGTGATTCGATTATCGTCAATGAGGCCTACCTACAGCAAAAATCACAACGTTATTATTTCCAGGAGGCGATGAAGCTCGATAGAAATGAAATCTATATTTCGCCTTTTGATCTGAATGTCGAGCACGGCAGAATTCAGATCCCGATAAAGCCGGTGATACGTTTCGGAACCCCGGTTTTTGATTCCACTGGCGCCAGAGTTGGCGTGTTGATTCTGAATTATCTGGGTAACCGCTTACTTAACAATTTCCGTGCCGCGACTTCAAATATTTCTAATCACATTATGTTGTTGAATAATGAAGGTTACTGGCTAAGCCACTTTGATCGTGATTTTGAATGGGGCTTTATGCTGGATCATGAATATACATTCGCTACTGACTACGCAGACGAGTGGCAACAAATTTCAACTTCTCAGTCGGGCCAGTTTAATAGTCCTAACGGTTTATTCAGCTATAACACCATTTATCCCGGAATTGAAACAACCGGCCTGAGTAAGAATTATGATACCTCGCAGGCCAAACCAGAATTTTTCAATCGGCCCTGGAACCTGGTCGCCCACATAACACCTGCCGAACTCAATATACTGGCAAAGAATTTTTATCGCAGTAACTGGTTTTTCTACCTGGCTGTGTTTTTAGTCTTCCTGATCGGAGGGCATATTATTGCGCGGTTCAGAACCAGTCATCAGCTGGCGGAGATTGATATCGAATCCGAGCAATATTTCCGCAGGGTATTTGAATCCATTGAGGTCAATATCCTTGCCGTCGATACGCAGGGCAATATTACCTTCTGTAATAACGCCCTGCTCAATTTAGTGGGTTGGCAAAGGGCGCAGTTGCTGGGCAAAAACTGGATCGAAACGCTCGTCGTAGACCAGTATAAAACTGCTAGCTGCGAGTTTTTCGAACAGGCTATTCAACGCCGCAAAGACAAAGACACAACTACCCATGAAAGTTGGCTACAGGATCGCCTGGGACGCGAGTATTTAGTCCGCTGGCACGATACCTTCATGACCAATTCCGAGGGGGAGGATATTGGATTGATATTCATGGGCGAAGATATCACCCGGTATCGAGAAAATGAAATGCGTGTACGACATTTATCCCAGGCGGTTGAGCAAAGTCCTGCCTCGGTGGTTCTTACCAACAATAAGGGTCTGATTGAATATGTTAACCCAAAATTTGAAAGCCTGACCGGTTACAAACTTGAAGAGGTCAAAGGCCTGAACCCACGTGTTCTCAAATCCGGCGAGACCAGTGCTGAAGATTATTCTAACCTGTGGCGTACTATCAAACAGGGTAAAATCTGGCGCGGTATATTTCACAATCGCAAAAAAAATGGCGAACTTTATTGGGAGTCGGCGTCGATTTCCGGTATACGAAATCCTGAAGGTAAAATAACCCATTTTCTCGCGGTAAAAGAAGATATCACCGAGCAGAAAATGCTCGAAGAACGCTTCAAGCACTGCTTCAATTCGGCTCCGGTGGCGATGGTTATGTCGGATGGGGACGGTAAAATTCTGATCGCCAATGACCGCTTATTGAAAATGTTCGGTTACCAGGAGAGCGAGTTGCTCGGCAAGGATATTCACCTGGTGATTCCAGATGAAGTATCACAGAAAAGATTGTTAGCACAATCCGCTAGCGTAATTGAAGCGACAGGCAAAACTTTAGAACGGAGTCGAGATTATTTGGCTAATAAAAAATCTGGAGAAGTATTTCCAGTCGAAATTGGTGTTAGTTCGGCACCCAGCCTTGAAGGTGAATTAAATATTTGTGCGGTCATAGACTTGACCACAAGACTTGAACTGGAAAACGAATTAATGCAACGCAACG
>CBDUSZ010000330.1:0-3258 GCA_965370015.1 uncultured bacterium
CGGTCCCAGGCGGGCTCTCGACTGGCAGTCGCGTCCATCGCAAATATCAAACGCCCGTTCTCTCCAGCAGACTTGATAACTGGGGTTGAACTGACTTTTGCTAGAAACGCGTCAATTGCGGCCTTGCTTGATTTTTGAGGAATCTTTTTATCAGCGCCTGTCATGGAATCCGTCTTTGAACTGTGTCCGGCCACCTATCAATTAGGAATCAGGAGTCGGCAGGCAAGTATATCACCAGTGGCGAATGTCTGGAGTGTGCTGTGAGTTCAACTGATCGACGCAACACTTTATTCTTGTAACCAAAGAATGGGGTGTTTCAAATACAACGGCACTAGCGGTTAAAATCTCCATCCTGCTCGAAAAATGCTTTCATCGATCCATCTTCATGCACTTCCACCACCAGCCGCAACGGCAGACTGAAATCGTAGTAGGCAGCTATTTTAGGTGAGAACCGCCGCGACTTCTGAGTGCCGTCTCCATGAGTCCAGCTTAATTCATTGACCTGTTGAGGGTATCTGTGTTTCCCGATAAACTTGTTGCAAACGGCATTCTTCGCCACCTTGTCGCAACTTACAGCACGATCAGAACCTCCGATTTGGAGATTGACATTGGTAATCGTGGTTTCAGTGAGATTAACAACCTGGAACTGGTTGAATATATAATTTGGATGGAAACCATTCGATACACATGCAACGCTTAAAAAACTGAAAAATAGAATTCCTGGCTTTCTCATCGCTATGCCTCCCGGGCGTCATTGTATCCAGATGTGGCAAGTATAAGAAGAATAAACGACTCTTTTTCGAAAATCCATAAGTGATTGTTTTTATAGGACATGCAAGAATCCTTGTCTCATTATCAAATTTAGCAAATCGGGACCCCGATTAACTTCAGACAATTTATATCAGCGTATTGAAATTATTACAACAAATGGCCGCTTGTGGCCGTTCAGCGACTATTGGCACTTCAATTCTAATGGCTGCTAGCCGGGAGTCGTCATTAAAGTTCGAACATTTCGACCAGGGGGTTGGACCGATTTACAGCCAATAAAAAAACTTGCTAACAATAGCCTGGATGAAAACAGTTTTTCCAATCCAGTGGCGCGAAGACGGCCACCGCACGCCACGAATTGAAGCATTCCAAAAAACCCTAAATCTAAATTACTATGTGTACGGGGATCTCTGCGGCAGTATAGTGATTTCATTCGGGCATGCAGTGTCCGGCATGGATAGAACATATTGCACCGTAAGCGCAATATCTTCCGGTTGAATCATCAAATCAGGGTTTACATTGTCAGATTCTACCAGCGGTGTGTTTACATACCCGGGTTTGATGGTACAGACTTTGGTACCAAATTCGCGCACATCTTCGAATAATCCCTCGGAAAAACCATCGAGTCCAAGCGTGGTAATTAGATAAGCCGTGGAACCAGGATAGCAGGCACGGACCGAACCGATTTTGATTACAGCACCGCCTGATTGCTTGTTTATTTCCGGAACACAATGTCGTACCAGGTGATAATGCGCCTTGATATTGGTATCGATCACTTCATCGGCGACTTCAGGATCGCCGTTATGCGCAGCATAGTTTCCGTGTGCGCCTGCGCAATTTATCAGCACGTTCAAACCGCCCAACCTGTCTATCAACCGGGCGACCTCAGATTCAATGTTTTCGGTCTTGGCAATATCACAGACTACGGAAAAACAATTCGTGCTGGTAGCACTACAAGCCTCAACCAGTTCGTTTAACTTATTTCTATTGCGCCCCATTAACGCCAGGTTATATCCCCGAGCAGCAAGCGAATTTGAAATCGCGCTGCCCATACCGCCTGCAGCACCAACAATTAAAGCCTTTTGACTAGCCATTAGCTTACCTCCTGTTTTGCTCTAGTCCATTAACCACTCGAACTATAACTACTCCATTACTAGATTACAAAGGCCTCGCTATATCCGCCGCTATAGGGTCGTTTTTGCTGTCCCCAAGGTTTAAGGCCGCCAGGGTCGTTTTTACACCTCGGTGTGAATTTTTGGACGTCTGCAAAGTGCCGAACTGAGACACCCATGTAGCACCTACCAGCGTCTCCTTTGGAGAAAATAGACGCTCAGAATCAGGTTTTCAGAGGCAGGAAACGACCCTATATAGATACTCACACCCGTTCTCGACGATACTGGTAATAGCTGACAGGTAGCTGTCAGTGAGTGCCCTTGAGCCAATAGAACGGGCTGTTCTGGCAGGTTTTTCGAAAATCCGTTTAAAATAACCGTATCTGGGTTTATGCTGTGGCCGCGGCATCGTCCGCCAGCAATAACGCCAGCCGTCAACTCCCGGGGGGGATCATGTCGTTGTCCGATGAAGACCTGAATCTTGCAATTTTCTGTGATTTCGAAAACGTAGCGCTCGGCGTGCGTGACGCCCGCATCGAGAAGTTCAACATCAACCTGGTACTCGAGCGGCTGTTGGTCAAGGGCAGTGTCGTGGTGAAGAAAGCCTACTGTGACTGGGAACGCTACAAGGAGTTCAAGGCAGTGATGCACGATGCCGCCTTTGAGTTGATCGAGATTCCGCACACGCGTCAGTCGGGCAAGAATTCCGCCGATATCCGCATGGTCGTCGACGCGCTCGACCTGTGCTACACCAAGGAACACATCGACAGCTTCGTCATCATCAGTGGTGATTCCGATTTCTCACCGCTGGTGAGCAAGCTGCGCGAAAACAACAAGACCGTGATCGGTGTCGGCGTGAAGAGCTCGACCTCGGACCTGTTGATGAGCAATTGCGACGAATTCATCTTCTACGATGACCTCGCGCGTGAGGCGGAGTCGAGCAAGCAGCGCAAGCGCAAGTCACCGCCGCGCAAAAAGGCGGCAAGCAAGAAGGGTGAGGACAAGCAGACGGTTGCGGGTAATGTAGAAGAGGACAAGTCGGAAGAAGACAAGATGGATGAAGCCATTTCGTTGGTGATGGAAACCGCCGAGGCGCTCTATGCCGAACGCGACGACCGCGACAAGCTGTGGGGCTCGATGGTGAAACAGGCGTTGAAGCGCCGCCGTCCCGGCTTCAACGAACGTTACTACGGTGTGCGTTCTTTTAGTGATCTATTGGAAGAAGCAGAACGACGCGGCCTGATCCGCCTGTCGCTGGATGAACGCTCCGGTGGTTACCTGATGCAGAAGGCCGACGACTGACGGCGACCGCCGCCTTTCGGAGATTACAAAGCAGGCAAAAAAAACACGGCGCGAAGCCGTGTTTCTGATGATCAGG
>CBDUSZ010000331.1:0-3258 GCA_965370015.1 uncultured bacterium
TACTTCTTAATTGGGTGTACCAGGGTGCCCAATACAGCCTTTTTACGAATGCGGCATTGTATTTTTTTGTGGTTTTATTGCCAGGTAAACAACAACGAGGAAAATAATTCCACCAATAATCGAGATTAATCCCCCTAGTCCCATTAGACCCATCCCCGCAATCTGTTCGAAACCCTGTCCTGCAGCGGTGGATTTGCGTTGAACATTATAGCCGCCTGACCAGGCGAGGCCAATAATATGCATTAGCTGGCCAATACCATAGATTCCCGGTTGCCATCTGGCGGCACGTCCGGTGATTTTTCTGAATCCGAGCTTGGGTAATAAATGATAGGTTATACCCATAAAAGCCAGGGTTACGCCGACAATCGAACCATGGTAATGCGCCGGAATGGTGACATTGCTTCCGGTGATCAAGAAGCCGATTAGACCGCCAACGCCAAATAAAAGAATTGAGTATAGTAACGCGTTTCTTTCTATTTCGAATCCAGGGGTAGGGCGCCATTTTTCTATTATGGCCAACGAGATCGCGAGGCCAATGGGCACTGCAGCCAGCCCTCCACCATACTTCATTAGTTGTATGAACCAGAACAAATGATTGCCAGAGCTGACATCGGCCGCCAGGTATATGACTGGCACTACTAGTATTGGCGATAACCCTAGAACAAATAAACCCAGCACTACGCGAGGCGACAAGCGTAAATGAGCACCACTCAGGCTGGCTAACCACAACCAGGCAACCAGCATCAGTTGGGTGTGAGTGAACTGTATTATATGCCCGCTGCCCCAGAATAGGCGGTCATAATACGCCTGGGCTTCAAAGCCTTCATCGATACCGAAATAAGACAGGATAAGAGCCAGTATCGCGAACAAAGACGCTATCAAAGCGACAAACAATCCAAAACGTAATGTGCTTTCACCACTGGATTTGTTATTGCTGGCCCAGGCAGTTAGAAAGCCGCGCAGCACTAGCAGACTAAAGCCAATGCCGAACACGCTCAGCCCGAAAAAGAAGGCTGTATTTTGGAGTACAGGCACATAGTTATTCATTAGCGGATGGCTCTCCCCGGTAAAGGGAGAAATGGTAATGATTAAGGTTCCCAGGCATGCCAGGATAAGTGAAATCCAGCCGCATCGCATGCATCGACTGGAGCTGTTATAACTCCAGAAAACACCGGCAAATGCGAGAAACCAGACTAGTACAGTCAAGTCGACATGAACAACTAAAGCGGTATGAAAAAAATCAACCCAGGGGATGATATCCTGAAAGAATGGGGTACGGGAAAGAACTATCAATACGGTGAACAGTCCACCGAATACCAGTGCTGTCAGTCCCAGGAACAGCCAGCCGGTGGTTATTTGCCGGGCGCTACGATTGGGTACGGGTAGGGTAAACTGGTTTGCTAGCATCGCGTTTTATAAATTCCAGGCATTAGATTAAACTGAAAGCCAGGCCAAATTGGTTGATCATGTCCACAGCAAAGAGATTTCATCGTGAGTAACACAAATTCGATTTCTGAAGCCAGTACAATTGCCCCTTATACAGAGCAACCAACGCCTGTCCAGGAAGTAGTAGCAAAAGATACTTTGACTGGTTTTTTTGCAGTTGGCATCGTCATCAATATCGTAATGATAATAGCCTTCTTTATCTGGGCTCGCAGACAATGGAAGAAAACCAGCAAACCGAATGAGTGACAAGCAGTAATTATATTGCCGATGGATGAAAAGGCGGCCTTAATTCCGTCATCATCCATTAAGGTCACCGACCTTGATGCAATGCCATCTGCCGAAATTACTGGGTGTCGACATGGTTATACTTGATGATATGTTCGGTGATAATTCCGGGTTTAATCAGCTCCAGATAATCTTCGATGAAGCGGATAGTGCAGGGATTCAGTGAGCCACATTCGAATACCACGCGATCCTCCAGATATCCATATCTTTCAATATGCACGATCGCCGGTTCTTCCAGGAAACCGAATTCGCCTCGCAAGTATGCACTGCCAGAAGTTTTCTTTTTCGCTTCATTAAAGACCTTGTCAATTACCGATGATTCCACACTAGTTGCAGACGGGTAGGGTATATATAGCATTACAATCCAGCGGTCTTCATAAAACTTGATATAAATGTTATTAAGCGTAGTCCTGGACGGGCTGGCGTTGTTGCCTTGCCTCGAATAATACCCGGATAAATTTTCCGCAGTTTTTGAATTTTGTGCGGATAAAATAATGCCAGGAAATGCTGCTACTGTCAGCAATGTGCATATCAGGAGGTATTTAGTGGATTTTGTTTTCATTATATAACTCGATGTTTGATAGGGTATTTGGCGGTCTGTGAAACTGCTGGAAGGCCGTTATTTTTTATGCGACCCAGTGCTGGGTAAAATATTCAGGATCATTTAGATCGCTGCTGCATTTTGCGCAATAAGCTGGATTTTGCTTTTTGTACCAGAGCTTTTATAGTCGACTCGTCAGCATGATCATGTGCCGTATGGTTTCCCAGTTTATGCAACCTGGAATCGTGTGTCTTGAAATGTAACTGGAACCAGTCAGCCAGTTTTTGTTTAAATACCGGTTCATCCAGATCGCTGGAACTTTCAACGCTCTCAGTAATATCGCCGATATCATTCAGTAACCGCTGATGATCGGCTTCGTGCTCGGCAAAGTGGATATAATCAAGCTTTCGCATCAATTGCTCTTCCAGTGCAAAGTGAGCCGATATGCTTCCGTAAATATCACCCAGGTGGTCAATAAGAATTTGTTTATCAGCCCCCTTATCGATCAACATATATATGGCATTAATCTGCTCAATCAGTTTCTCGTGCTCGTAATCAACTCCTTCGATTCCGGTGCAATATTCATCTCGCCATTCAACTAATACCATCAATAGATTCCGAATAGAGTTTTTTGATCACAGGGTTGGTTCAATTTTACGATAGTTTTCAGGGACAAAGAGCAGCATTCGAAAATTACTTCCACTGGCCAGTTTTCACGAGGCTTAATTAAACAAGGTCAGATTAACATGATAAATAAATAATGGAATTGATCAAGGTCAATCAATTACTATAGTTTGGAGGAAATCGGAAGTTACCTAAAATTAAGGTAAATTTTGGGAAACTTAATTGACTTTTATCAAGTGAAATTCTAGACAAGCTCTATATGCTGAGTAGACTGTAACTATCGCCTTAACCCGAGATTAGCCGCAGTATTTCCATATACCTGGGCAGGTATGACGGAGCGGAATACAAAGGGTGATCTGCGG
>CBDUSZ010000332.1:0-3217 GCA_965370015.1 uncultured bacterium
AACGGTCGTCGACCTGCTCGACCTCGGCGTTCCGCTGCGCCGCATCCGCCACAGGCTCCGGTACCGCCGGTTTCGGAAAATACATTATTAAACACAAACCTTTCGCGACCGACTTCCTGGACGTAGTCGATTTGCGCGCCACGTAAATAATTGAGCGCAACCACATCGACATAAACCTTGAAACCATCGAAGGTCTGAACTGTATCAAAATCAGTTTTCTGATCGGTAAATGTCATGCCATAAGACATGCCACCACAACCACCGCCACCGACGTAAATACGGATCGCCGAGACATCTTCGTCACTTTGATCGATGATTTCGCGTAACTTGTCCTGAGCTGATTGAGTGACTTCCAGGTCACTTGTGGACAATTCAACATTAAAAGAATCTGAAATATCGCCGATAACATCGGTGTTTTTCTGAGGCGGCTTATAAATACCTACATTTTCCATAGTGACTACCTGATCGTGGGTGTTGACTAGATTATACACTCGTATTTTCATATTTAGCACTATTTTCAGTGCCGGGCTTTATAGAGCGTGTGTCGGAAGCTCAATAAAGCTTAATTAATCAATATGGGGCGGGATATAATAAAATCAATCGTTTGTGCCGCTAATATCAACATTTGTGTCGTGTTTTTTAGTGATTCTTAGCGGGTGGTTTTGTACAATCGCCTTCTTTTTTAATCGAGGTTGCCCCGATGTTTTCCAAATCAATGAATATTGCAGATTTTGATCCTGATCTGTGGGCTGCCATGCAGGCAGAAGAGACCCGACAGGAAGATCATATCGAGTTGATCGCGTCGGAAAATTATACCAGTCCGAGGGTCATGCAAGCGCAGGGTTCTGTGCTTACCAACAAGTATGCTGAAGGCTATCCATCCAGGCGCTATTATGGTGGATGCGAACATGTAGACGTTGCAGAAGATCTGGCGATACAAAGAGCGAAAAAACTGTTCAATGCCGACTATGTCAACGTTCAGCCCCATTCAGGGTCACAGGCAAATGCAGCAGTTTACTTTGCCTTGCTCAATGCCGGAGATACTATCTTAGGCATGAGTCTGGCACATGGCGGGCACCTGACACATGGCTCGAAAGTCAATTTTTCTGGGAAGTTGTTCAATGCGGTGCAATACGGCATCAATAGTGAATCTGGTGAAATCGACTATGACGAGGTTGCAACGCTGGCAAAAGAACATCAACCAAAGATGGTCGTGGCCGGTTTTTCAGCTTATTCGCGCATTATCGACTGGCAACGTTTTCGCGACATTGCAGATTCAGTCGGTGCTTATCTGTTCGTCGATATGGCCCATGTGGCGGGTTTGGTTGCTGTGGGCTGTTATCCCAGTCCGGTTGCAATTGCCGACATCTGCACCAGTACCACACACAAAACATTGCGCGGCCCCAGGGGCGGCCTAATACTCGCCAAGTCGAATCCGGAGATTGAGAAAAAATTGAGCTCAATGGTTTTTCCAGGCACTCAGGGCGGACCTTTAATGCATGTAATTGCTGGCAAGGCGGTTGCCTTTAAGGAAGCCATGAGTGATGAATTTGTCGAATACCAGAAACAGGTTCTGGTGAATGCTGATACCATGGCTCGGGTATTCATCGAACGTGGTTTTGATATTGTCTCCGGCGGAACCGATAATCATCTGTTTTTGCTCTCCCTGATTAGCAAGGGATTAACCGGCAAAGACGCCGATGCAGCATTGAGTAGCGCCAACATTACGGTGAATAAAAATTCTGTGCCGAATGACCCGCAATCGCCTTTTGTGACGTCAGGGCTGCGTATCGGATCACCAGCAATTACGACTCGCGGATTCAATGAAGCTGATTCTCGTAACCTGGCAAACTGGATTAGCGATATCCTCGATAATATGGGTAACGAGGAAGTTATTGCCACGGTGAAAAGCAAAGTAAAGGAAATTTGTAAACGCCTGCCGGTTTACAGAGATTAAACCGGCCGTCGTTATCAGGAAGGCGAAATAGCTTATGAAATGCCCATTTTGTGGTACACCAGATACCAGAGTGGTTGACTCCAGATTAGCACAGGAGTCGGCCCAGGTGCGCCGCAGGCGAGAGTGTGTTTCTTGTGAGAATCGTTTTACTACCTACGAGTCTCCGATTCTCAATATGCCGACGGTAATTAAGAGTGATGGTAGTCGTGACGCTTTTGATGAGCTACGACTGCGTAGTGGGATGATGCGTGCACTGGAAAAACGTCCCGTTGCTGCAGATCAAATAGAGGATGCGATTAGCCATATAAAAAAACAGCTGGTCGGTATAGATTCACGCGAAATTACCTCACGAAAAATTGGCGACATGGTGATGCATGAACTACAGCGACTGGATCATGTTGCTTATATTCGCTTCGCTTCGGTATATCTTAGTTTTGAAGATATACAGGCATTTGAAGAAGTCATCAAGACACTTGAATCTGAGCCGACACCCGAAATGCAGCGTCGACAGGTACCGCTGATCGATGAGGATATTTAGTGCCTCGGCCTGTCAATCACGAATACTGGATGGCACAGGCTTTACAGCTGGCTGGTAAAGGGCTTTATTCTACACATCCGAATCCACGCGTAGGCTGCGTCGTTGTTAAAGATTCGATACTGGTAGCGCAGGGCTGGCACGAGTTTAGCGGTGGGCCACACGCCGAGATCAATGCGATCAATTGTAACCAGATTCCGACCGGCGCGGAATTTTATGTCACATTGGAACCCTGCTCACACCAGGGTAAGACACCTCCGTGTGTCGATGAACTCATCAAGCTCAGCCCCGCGCGGGTGATTATCGCTATGCAGGATCCAAACCCGCTAGTAGCGGGCGCAGGTATTGCCAAACTCGAGGCAAACGGCATAAATGTGGTTCGGGGTATTCTCGAAACCGAAGCACGGTTATTAAATCCCGGATTTATTTCCCGACTGGAAAAGGGTCGTCCTTATGTGCGCCTGAAAATGGCGATATCACTGGACGGTCGGACCGCTTTAAAAAATGGTGAAAGTCAATGGATCACCGGGAAACCAGCCAGGCTCGACGTGCAGCGATTACGCGCCAGAAGCTCGGCGATACTCACCTCAGCGAAAACGGTGAAGGACGATAATCCATCTCTAAACCTGCGATTGTCAAAATCGGATCTAGATCAAAACACCGGGGTGAGACAGCCGGTGCGGGTAATTGTGGATACAAATTTACGACTCACCGGCAAAGAAAAA
>CBDUSZ010000333.1:0-3206 GCA_965370015.1 uncultured bacterium
GATAGACGACAATCCATTAACCCTGCAGATTCTTGGTATCTGCTCAGCGCTGGCAGTCACTACATCTCTGGATACAGCGCTGGTAATGAGCGCGGTGGTGATTTGCGTGCTGGCCCTGAGCAGTAGCACGGTAAGTCTGATTCGCCACCAGCTGCCACGTTCAGTGCGTATTATCGTACAGATTACCATTATCGCGTCGCTGGTGATTATCGTTGACCAGATACTCCAGGCATTTGCCTATGAACTGAGCAAACGTCTTTCGGTGTTTGTCGGCCTGATTATCACCAATTGTATCGTGCTGGGCCGTGCCGAGGGTTTTGCGATGCGCAACGGTGTATGGGCGAGTGCTCTGGACGGAATCGGTAACGGACTGGGCTACGCCCTGGTCCTTATCACCGTCGGTGCTATCCGCGAGTTTTTTGGCAAAGGCAGCCTGTTCAACAAGCAGATCCTGATACCTGTCTCCCAGGGCGGCGTCTTCGAGCCTTTACATTTAATGCTGTTGCCACCCAGCGCGTTTTTTATCATCGGTGGCATCATATGGTTTATCCGCCGTAAGCGACCGCAACAAGTGGAGCAGCCCGAATTCGGCTTACGCCCACGCGACCTGGTAGACCCTAAATGAACGCCCTGTTCGATCTGCTGTTGCGCTCGGTTTTTCTGGACAATCTGGCGTTGTCCTTTTTTCTCGGCATGTGCACCTTCCTGGCGGTATCCAAACGTGTCGACACAGCATTCGGGGTCGGCATCGCTATGCTTGTGGTGCAAACCGTGACCGTGCCTGTCAACAATCTGATTTACACCTGGCTGCTGGCCCCCGGTGCACTGGCCTGGGCCGGCCTGGCTGAGGTCGATCTTTCCTTTCTGCGGCTGATCGCCTTTATCGGCGTTATCGCAGCAATGGTGCAGGTGCTGGAAATGACTCTGGAATTTCACATTCCGAGATTGTATCGCGCGCTAGGCATTTTCTTGCCGCTTATCACGGTTAATTGTGCGATCCTCGGCAGCAGTCTGTTCATGGTCGAGCGCAGCTACAGCTTCGTCGAAAGCGTGGTTTACGGGTTTGGCTCTGGGGTTGGCTGGGCACTGGCCATGGTCATGTTCGCGGCGATCCGTGAACGGCTTAAGTACGCCGATATCCCGGACGGATTACAGGGTTTGGGGATCAACTTTATTATCGTCGGCATTATGTCTTTTGGTTTTATGGCATTTGCGGGGATGGGTTGATGCAGGAAGCAATACTCGGTGTAGCGTTCTTCTCCGCCATTGTTTTTTCCCTGGCGTTATTTGTACTTGCAGCACGACGTTTGCTGGTGCCTCGAGGTGAATGCGAGATTGAGTTTAATACCCAGAAGAAAGTCAGTGCGCAGATAGGTCAACGCCTGCTCGAAGTGTGTCAGGGCGCAGGCATCCTGCTGCCTAGCGCCTGTGGTGGAGCGGGCATCTGCGGACTGTGTAAGATGCGTGTACTACGCGGTGGTGGTGCAGCGGGAAAGCAGGAACTGGCTCTATTGAATCGCCGCGAAGTAAGGCAGGGTACACGGCTCGCTTGTCAGGTTTCGATAGTTGGACCGATGTTGGTCGAGGTGGACGAATCCTACTTCGCTGCAAAAACCTGGCACTGTGAGGTTGAGCAAACGCGTAATGTCAGTACCCTGATCCGCGAAATTGTGTTGCGTCTGCCAGCCGGCGAACATCTAGACTTCCGTGCCGGTGGTTTTGTGCAACTGAGCTGCCCGCCCTTTCAGCTTGTATTTTCAGACTTCGATATTGACGCCAAATTTCGTGACGTGTGGGACAGTTTCGGTCTGTGGAAACTCCGCGCAGGCAGCGACACGGCGGTTAGCCGCGCTTACTCAATGGCCAACCATCCCGCGGAGAAGGGCGTCATTATCCTCAATGTGCGCATCGCTTTGCCCCCACCCGGTCAGCCCGAAGCGCCACCCGGCGTGGTCTCAAGCTGGCTGTTCTCGCTCAAGCCTGGCGACACCCTCGAAGTCGACGGACCCTTCGGACACTTCTTTGTCGAGCCCTCCGACTGCGAGGCAGTGTTTATCGGTGGTGGTGCAGGCATGGCGCCCTTGCGTGCGCAAATTCTCGATTTATTGAAAACGCAGAAGACTAATCGTAAGATCAGCTTCTGGTATGGTGCTCGCTCTCGGCGCGAGCTGTATTACAGTGAAATATTCGAGGCCTTACACAGCGAATACGATAATTTTAGCTGGCACCCGGTGCTGTCGGAAGCAAATATCAAAGATGCCTGGGATGGTTACACCGGATATGTCCACCAGGCAACCTTCGACCATTATCTAATGCGGCACGCATCCCCCGAAAGTTGTGAATACTACCTGTGTGGGCCACCTTTGATGGTGCAATCGACGCTTACCATGCTCGACGAGCTCGGTGTTTCGCCGGAAAATATTCACTTTGACGATTTTAGTAGCTAACAACCATAGGAGACGCCTATTATGATTACGATGCTATTCGCCATTCCCCTTTTTGTGCTGGCTGTTGTCGGGTTGGCACTGGGCGTTATCCTGCGCCAGCGTCCGCTTCCCGGCAGCTGCGGCAACTGCAGCGAATGCCTGATACGCAAGGCTGGCTCATGAAAAACACAATCGAACAACATATGGCCACGGATCTGGTCTGTTTCAATCCGGACGACGATATCATCCACGCCATGCGCGTACTACTGGAGAAACGTTTGTCAGGGGCGCCGGTTCTCGACCAAATGGGGCGAGTCGTGGGCATACTTTCGAAGAAAGATTGCCTGGCCATTGTTTATAATGCTGCTTACTATCAGGACTGGGGCGGTAAAGTCGAGCAGTACATGAGCCGCGAGGTAGAGTACATCGATGCAGATAGCAGTATCATTACCGCTGCCGAGAAGTTCCTCGATTCCAATTTTCGCCGCTTTCCCGTTTTGCGTAAAGGCCAGCTGGTTGGGCAAATTAGCCGCTACGATATTCTGCGCGCTCTCGATGAGGTCTACCTGTGTGAAATGGGGTGAATCAACCGATCACCGTGCAGCGGGGATTGGATAACCTCAATCCGGGCACAAGGCGAGACCCCATTGTGTGCTGCCTTTAATCGCTATACCAGTTGCCATCCGCCTCGGGTTTCATCCATAAAAAACTAAACCAGTAATAAACCCCACTCGCAGATTTAGAGGGCGTTGATTTAATTGCGCAGAAGATTCGTACACC
>CBDUSZ010000334.1:0-3179 GCA_965370015.1 uncultured bacterium
GGAGATTCTGCGATGATCTGATGCTCTTCCTGACTCGCCCCTGGTCATTATTTTTCATAGTCCTGGTATTGTTTTCCATGCTATTCCCACTTTACCAAAGCCACCGTGGCAAGAAGCGGTGGACACTTATATATCCTACTGCGTTATGCATGGCACTGGCTATTCTCATGGTGCAAATGGGTGGGCAGGTTCGTCCCGGAGTCGCATTTATTCTGGTTGGCGTAGGTCTCATGTTCCTTTGGCGGCAACTTAAATCCGGGTGGAAGCTAGAAACGGATAGCTGAGACATGCTCGAAGCTGTTAACTTTTTAGATAATTGATCTACGAATTAAGTTCAAGCCCATCACCAGAAAAAATAGTAACACCAGCGTACGGAAGCGCTGGCTGTTAAGCCTCCTGCGCAGAATTTCGCCGATACTGAATCCGAGCAGGGTAGGTACCACCAAACCAATCGAAAACAATGTGCTCGAACCGGTGAGTAAACCGGCCTGCCAAAATCCGATGCACAGCGAAATACTGCCGAGGAATAGCAACACACCAGTTATCCGCACAAAGGCATCTTTGTCTACACGTTTCGCCATCAGATAAATAACGATTGGTGGCGCCCAGATTGCAGTCAGGCCTCCGAGTACACCAGACAATGACCCACCCAGAAACTGTGCAATAGAATCAAAACGATCTGGTAATGCGGGTGGGCTAACCCATAAGCCGGTGACAGCAAATGTAAAAATTACCAGGCCTAAAACAAAAAGTAACGCATTGGTATCGATTCGGGCCGTGACAAATGTCATGGCTACCAGAACAATCATCATAGTCAATGCGTATAACCAGCAGGATTTGAATGTTTGGATAATTTTACCTTCACGAAAGACTTGCCAGGTATTGGAAAAAAGAACGGGGAATACAACCAGTGAGATGGCCATTCGTGGGTCGGTAAACTGCGAAGAAATGCCAATAGCCGCCATCGGCAATCCAATACCCACAGTCCCCTTGATCGAGCCGGCAAGCAGGTAAACCAGCGCGGTGTAAACTATCACCTCGGTGGAAATCACGTGCTCATAGCTCCGATGGGCAAATTTCGAATATTCAAATAATTAATCTACATAGATAAGAATTAGCCACATTTCAAATGATCGATTCCTCAGCAACCGATAATTCGCTGCACGTAGTAAATGTCGACCGACACGAAAGAGATTGTGAACCTTAAGTTCAGTACCCCACTGCCTGACCGTCGGTGCGGCGTTCCGAAGCGGCGAGATAACCATCATCCATTCTAAAGATCAGTTGCGCGCGGCCAAAATCGGTCGCCCATCGATCAGCCTGCACCATGTTGTGCCCGTAACTGCCAAGGATTTCAACCACGTCAGCTGGCACACCGTACTCGATTCCGACATTGGTGCCTTCGTCGACGCGCCAACGTGGTGCGTCGGCCGCCGCCTGGGGATTCTGTCGATAATCAACCAGGCGCGACATGACCTGCATGTGACCCTGCGCCTGCATGGAACCACCCATCACCCCGAAGCTCATCAGCGGATTGCCATTTTGTGTGACAAATCCGGGAATGATGGTATGAAAAGGACGCTTGCGTGATCCCACCAGGTTGGCATGGTCTGGATTAAGGCTGAAACCCGAACCCCGGTTTTGCAGGCTGATGCCAGTACCGGGAACTACCACGCCGGAACCGAAACCCGCGTAGTTGGACTGGATAAAAGACACCATCATGCCGGACTCGTCGGCAGCGGTGAGATAAACCGTGCCACCCTTGCTGGGAGTGCCGAATACCGGAGTTCCGGCTTTTTTTCGGTCAATTAGTTTGGCACGTTCGCTGAGATAATTCTTGTCGAGCATCTCGGCAGGTCTTACGCGCATCGTTGCTGGATCCGATACATACTCGTAGACATCGGCAAAAGCAAGTTTCATCGCCTCAATCTGTAAGTGTTGACTTTCGACCGAATCCACCGCCAGTGCCGCCATATCAAAATTCTCTAGTATGCCAAGCGCAATCTGAGCCGCGATCCCCTGTCCGTTAGGCGGTATTTCGTGCAGCGTATAACCGCGATAATCAATGCCGAGCGGTTCGACCCAGTCATTGCTGTGCGCGGCGAGATCGTCGAGTGTAAGCGCTGCGCCATGCTGTTTCGAAAAGGCGATTATTTTTTCGGCGAGCTCACCCCGGTAAAATGCATCACCCTTGCTTTCAGCGATCTGCCTGAGGGTTCCGGCCTGATCGGGGAAGGCGAATCTTTCTCCGGCCAGGGGTGCGCGTCCATGAGGCATAAAGGCATCGGTGAATCCCGGCTGCGATTCGAGCTCGGTCACCTGGTTGGCCCACTGCCGGGAAATCGTCGGAGTCACCATGAACCCGTCTTCGGCGTATTTGATCGCCGGCTCAAACAAGTCGGCAAACGGTAGTTTGCCAAACTTTTGCGATAAATCGGCCCATGCCGACACACAACCAGGTACGGTCACTGACTCCCAGCCGAGCTGTGGCATGGCATTCAAATCCTTAAAGCGTCCCGGGTTCCACCCGGCGGGCGAACGCCCAGAGGCGTTCAATCCGTGCATTTTTTTGCCGTCCCACAAAATACAGAACGCATCACCGCCAATGCCGTTGCTGGTGGGTTCCAGCACCGTGAGCGATATGGCAGTCGCCACTATGGCGTCTACTGCGTTGCCGCCCCTAAGCATCATACTCAACCCGGCCTGTGCTGCGAGTGGTTGTGAAGTCGAGACGACATTACGTGCCAGAATTGGCATTCTTTGTGAGGGGTAGGGAAATTGCCAGTCAAACGGTGTCATGTCATAAGCCTGCTACAAAAAACGATATGGTACCGGAATTGGGTTGAAGCAGGTATTGGCAAGTGACTTTGATGTTCGAAAACCCTCATAAATATCCTGTCTTTACTCCACAGAAAATTTCCCAGGTGTAAAGCCAGGCAATCGAAATAATCGATAGTACTTGGCAGTATCTAGCCCGCATATTGCACGAAGGCGGTAACGACTTACGATATTTATTATTAATTTCAAACAATTAGACACGAAAATAATGAATATAGAGAAATACAGTTTGTACCTGAACGAAATCAGGAAAAATCTGACGGCCAATTTTGATCGATCCCCCTAGATCCATAGCTATTGCTATGCATCTGCGGTCGATCAATCAATCTTGTTTGCCATAT
>CBDUSZ010000335.1:0-3173 GCA_965370015.1 uncultured bacterium
CTTCACATACCAGTGGGTCAGGAAGTATGGATGCCTGGTTATTGTTGTTGATATTACCCGCCCTTTTGAGGCGCAAGTTCGGTAAGGCTCAATCGCGCTAAATTCGGTACTCGGTCTATACCTCATCAGGGAATGCGGGCACTTTTTATCAGGTGCTCGCATTTTTTATGCACTATAAAGATAGCCTGGGTAATGCCGCCAGAGATCAAGGGGTTCATATTCTGGGGACAGTATACTTATTTCCTGATTTCCGAATCACCACAACTCTATTTCGCCCGCCTTCCTTGGCTTGATAAAGTCCCATGTCTGCCCGATGCAGCATGCCTTCAATCCCCTCATCCTCGTCCAACAAGACAGTTACTCCAACACTGACGGTAAATGAAATAGGGCCTTTATCAGTACTGATGACATTGGTTTCGATAACTTTACGCAAACGTTCCGCGAATATGGCAGCACCCTGCGTATCGCTTGCTGGCAATATGGCCGCAAACTCTTCGCCTCCAATCCGAGCAAATATATCGTGGCTACGCAGCGTTAAGCTACAGATATTTGCCATTTCGCAGAGAGCAACATCACCAATATCGTGTCCATAGGTGTCGTTGATATTTTTAAAGTAGTCCACATCCAGTATCAACAGAGCAAGCGGCTGATGGTAGCGAATAGCTCGAAAATATTCTCGCTTGCCGGCGTCGACAAAAAACCGCCTGTTACCTACGCCAGTAAGTGGATCGCTGTTAGCCATGTGCTCCAATTTGGCCTGGAGTTCTTTATGTGCGGTGATGTCACGCACTGCAGTAACCAGCGCCGTCTCTCCCTTATGGTTTATTTCACGGCTACGCACTTCTACCGGAAACGTGGTGCCATCACCGCGTACATGAGTAACTTCTACTGGCTCACGCGTAGGTTCGTGTAACCAAAACGTGGTGTCATCGCCATCCTCATGTGCGGAATCTATAGCTTTTCTCTTAGTTTTGCCTACCCAGTCGGTAGCATTGCTGTGAAATGATTTGTGGACTCGAGAATAGATAGAGCTGCCGATCAATTCATCCCTCGAAATGCCGTACAAAATGGGGGCGGCTTCATTACAGTCGAGAATCAATCTTCCCGAATGAATCAGAATTGCCTCAAATGCTGCATCGGCCAATTGACGGAAACGACTTTCGCTGTTCTCCAGTTCTTTGGCGAATCTCGATATAGAAGCATGTGCCGTCTCAACTTCTTCGATGCGCTTGTTCAGCAGATGCTGAGTCCGGTCGACCAGTCGCTCGTAATCGACTAGTTGTTCTTCGGCGCGCATCAGCTTGCGCGCCATTGTTTTCAGCTCTTTCCTCCTGTCTTTTTCTTGATCCTGAGAAGATTCTTTTTCGCTCACCCGTCCCCCAGTAATAACGATACAAATGTAGTATTGTGATAACGGGCCCGGGTATGCCCCGATGCAGGACCGATTTCGCCGAATGTATAAAAGCCGCTCATGGGTATCGGCTGGTCGAAGCTGTCCCTGGCTCTGGCAATTTCTTCACGTGCTTTGGTGCCGAGGGTCAACTTCCGTCCGGTACAGGAAAACATTAAGGCTACGCCTGGCGAGTCACCCGAGTACCCAGCTATAGCGGATTCTACCGACTTATTGACGCCATCCAATACCTGGTCACGAATTGCCTGGGTAACTTGCACCTCAGCGCCCTCGGGAATCTCACCCAAAAAAGTGATGGTGCCTGTGTCGGGATCGGCTGTCTTGGCTACGCGCAGATAATAACGATCTACCCCCTGCTCGTAGACGGCCAGGGGGTAGGACCCCAGGCCGGATATATTTTCCTTCAACACATCACCCAGGTAATAAGAGTAGATTTCAAAAGCCGGTCGGTCGTTCAGGCGATACAAAACATTGTTTTCCACCTGCGTTACAGTCATTTTCTCTCCGACTGGGCTCCAGCCGCTTTCCACCCCAAGCGAATAAATCAATGGCCCGCTAAATATAAGGGTAGGGACGGAATCGGTGAGCACCTTGTCACCGCAAAATTGATAAGTGGAATAAGAATTTTTTGATCCGGCTACCCGATCTGCCGACATACCGCCGACCACAGGAACCTCGGCCCCGAGAATACTATTGAAGCCATCCAGTACTTCATAGGCACTGGTAGTGAGGCCGTCGGGTAACGCGATGGCCAACCTGGGCTCATCGCCTAGTCTACTACTGGCCATTTCAATCGCTTTCTTTGCTGCTCCGTGCGGGTCTGTACTCGCTCCTCCACCGTAACCAGCAGCGATATCAACCTTGTCGGCGCAAAATAATGTGAGTGTGATGGCATCTTCGGTAAAACCGTTGCAACTTGTCATTTCACCGTCGGTGGTGCAGCCAATCAATTGTAGGTCTGGGTAGCGCCCCATAATTTTTTTAAGTACCATCGAATGCTCGAACTCGGTACCACAAAATACCAGCCCGGCAATCGGCGTCTCGCCACCCAGTTTTTCATCACAACTTTCTATTACCTGGGTAACGGCATCTTCGGTATCAATGTCGTCGCTGCATCCAATTACTGCCTTAAACATAAGTTTGCCTTTTGGAATTCATTGTTTTTACCTGGATTAAAGCGGTTTAAACAAGACATATTTGTATATAAAAAACTAAGCTACTCGAACTATAACCTTATATCTAGCTAAGATGAATAGTATTTACTAGCTTCGAACAACAGTTCAAATCACCGGATTACGGAGTCAGGTCTAGTTTTTAGCCTGCCATAATCCTCATCGATTCTTTCTCACAATTTTTCCAATACGCGTAAAATTATCAAGGGGTCCAAGAGACCAAGGGTAATCCCCCAGTTTAACCTGGGGATCACTTTAGCGTCGCTACGAGATGCGTTAGAACCCAAACCGGATACGCCCTGGTCACATAGTAGCTGTCGATAAATTTCGCCGCGAAATTGCCCTTGTGCTACGCGTGCACTCTTTTTCGCTACATCCTCATGACTTAAGGTGGGTGATAAAGCATAATTAACCGCTAAATTTAATTTGAAAGAGAGAAAAATGGCCACAAACAGAACGACTCTTGACCATATCGGCCATACCCCGCTGGTCGTCGACCGAAGAGATCGGTATTTCGCCGAATACCCGAACCAACATTACGTCGTCTAGATACTCGAAGCGCCAGGCTAACAATGACTTTATTTGAGATC
>CBDUSZ010000336.1:0-3170 GCA_965370015.1 uncultured bacterium
ATGTCCATGAACTTGTCGTCCAGTTAGATAAACCTGAACGACAGCAGTGTGCCGAAGATTGCCTCCCACCCCGGTTAATTGAGGGTCTCCTTTGGAGAAAACAGACGCTCGTCAGGGGAAAATAGGCTTCCGAGTTCGACCCGACGGGGACATGGATTCCCACGATGAAACTGGTGGCGAACAATCCCGTGGGATATACCGTTTCGGAAGAACATCCTTTCCTCGGCCGGGAAATGACCGAAACCAAGGAGTTTAGTGAAACAACAGCGACCTTGATGGATGAAGAAGTGCGGGATAAATTATTAAAAGCCGAGAAGAAAACCGAGGCCCTGTTAATTCAGCATAAGGTTTTACTGGAATCATTAATTAAAGCGCTACTGGTGGATGAAGTAATCGAAGACAGCGCGCTCGAGGTTCTCTTTTCTCAATCCGGTGGCACAGGTTAAAGAGGTAAGTTTAGGCCTTGAGGTTTGTCTGTGGTAATGGGAGTATCAGGTCCGATAATTTTATTCGCATTCCCTGAGTAGCAGTTTTGCGGTACCCACTCACCTGATTTTTAGTAAGAGTCAGAAATAATTCATAACCAGTCTGATGATGCAAAACGAAGAAAATAACCAACGTTACCTGGCAATAAAACGCGTTACTGTCATCGGCGCGGTACTTGACCTTGTGCTTGGCCTGGCAAAAATCGGGTTTGGATTTATTGGCCATTCGCATGGCCTGATGGCCGATGGTGTTCACTCCCTGTCAGATTTAGCCACAGACGTACTGGTTATCTGGGCGGCCAGGCACGGCACCCAGGAAGCAGATGAGGAGCACCCTTACGGCCATGAGCGTATCCAGACGATAGCGACAGTACTATTGGGGCTTGCCCTGATGATAGTCGGACTGGGTATAGCTTATAGCGCCGTGAACCGCCTGGTATTACCGGAAACTCTGATAACTCCGAGCAATGCCACGCTAGCGGTGGCATTGCTGTCGATTCTGGTGAAGGAGTGGGTTTATCAGTTCACCATACGTGTTGCAAACCAAATCCAGTCTAAGTTACTGAAAGCTAATGCCTGGCATAGTCGTTCTGATGCATTATCTTCGGTGGTGGTTTTCGTCGGCATTGCCGGCACCATGTTGGGAATCGACTACCTCGATGCACTGGCAGCGATTGCAGTTGCGGCGATGATTATCCATGTTGGCTGGCGCCTGGGAATGGATAGTGTGCATGAATTGATCGACACCGGGCTCGATAAAAAGCATTTGGATAACATGCGTAATACCATGTTATCTGTTGAGGATGTAAAGGACATTCACCAGTTAAGAACACGCCGCATGGGGCATCAGGTATTTGCGGATGTGCATGTCATAGTAGCACCCGATATCAGCGTTTCCGAAGGACATCGAATCAGCGAGGAAGTTGAGCGGGTGCTTACCGACCAACTCGATGAACCTACCGACGTTACCGTTCATATCGATACCGAAGAGGATGAAAAGGCGCCTCCGGCTTACCTTCCTCTGCGCAGTGCACTAATGCCGACACTAAACAATCACTGGTCGGATATCTGTGATATTCCGATCCAGCGAGTTTCCTTGCATTATCGAAAGAAAAAGATCGGCATTGAATTATTCCTTTCTATCGAGGACATTCACGATATGGAAAAAATGAAACAATATGCGGATCAGCTTCGTCTAAAGTATGCAGACGAAGACCAGGTTGAAACCATTAGTCTGGGGTTGTTGGTATAATAAAATTGCAAACCGGGTGGTTGTTCAGCCCGCTGCCGACCGCATCCAGTATATGATTGCCTGAGCGTTCATCGCACCGGACTGGCGTGCAACTTCCTGACCATTATTAAACACAATCATAGTGGGAATAGAACGAATCCCGTATCGATCAGCAACTTCGCCTTCCAGCTCGGTGTTGAGCTTTACCAGGCGAGCATGGGGTTCAAGCGTTGCCGCGGCTTGCGCGAAGGCCGGCGCCATCATCTTGCAGGGGCCACACCATGAGGCCCAGAAATCAACCACGACTGGAATACTGTTGTAAGCCAGATTTCGATCAAATGCGGACTTGTCGAGATCGACTGGCCTGGCATCAAACAATTGTTTCTTACACTGGCCACAAAAAGTATAGTAAGTATAAAAGCCCTGTCGCCTAATGGCGCAGCTTGCTCATATTCTTACTCTATCCATGCATCAACGTCAGCAGATATTATCACATACCTGAATTGGGAGGATTTTACTCGTTGAACTGTGGCACAAATGGCTGGTTTGTGCCGGGAGTCGTCCTTGTAGACCAGGATTTAAACGGCTGCTATCGGGAAAGCTGCCGTTCTAATCTCATCGCTCAACGGGCAATAAAGTGTCTAATGCGAATTTCTATATCTCGCTTAAAACAATTGAATGCGCCCTCTTTCTCCCAGGTTGCCCTCTTGATATCATAGATCTCCAGGAAGCACTTGTCGCAAATTCTAGTGGAAAAATGTGCCCAGTAGTCCGATAACCCACCGGTTGCTTCAAAATGAGAGTAGCTAAATAGTGGAGAGCAGAAATGGAACGAAGCCGATTAACAATGATCATGATAGGGCACCCGCATTACAGGGCAGCTATTGCAGTATTTTTCCTAACGCTGGCAAGTGCCGTTGTCTGTAACGCGGCAACGCCGACTATTACGCAAGAGGGTTTACTGAAAAAAATCGAATCTGGGGCGGCACCGTTAATCCTTGATGTCCGCACCTCCGGAGAATACCGAGCAGGCCATGTACCGCAAGCTATCAATATTCCACACAATGAATTGGCAAGTCGCGTGACTGAGCTTTTTGATGCGATGGATCTTGAGATCGTGACCTATTGTGAGCGAGGACCGCGGGCCGGGTACGCAGAATCAATTTTGCAGGAAGCCGGCTTTTCCACTGTTCGTCACCTGGTGGGTGATATGTACGCGTGGCGTAAAAATGGCCTTCCCATTGCGCACCCCTAACGCCAACCGCATCGAAATAAAGGGAGCTTCTATTTTTATTGATACGAATATCTTGATCGGACATGAATAGTTCGTGGACTAACCGAGCGATTGTTGCTGACTGGTTTCTGACCCTGGACCCTGGAATTTGAATGTCCGCAGTTGGCCGAAGATTGCCTCCTAGTTAGCGCTTATAAACGTCCGTTATCGGGAAAGCAGA
>CBDUSZ010000337.1:0-3153 GCA_965370015.1 uncultured bacterium
AGCGGGACATATTTATCCGCGTCGTCCAGTGAAAAACGAAATACCGGCGCCTGGATCGCGACCGAACAGTAAAATCGGCCCGCTTTGTTAGTGACCGGTACGCCGATCGCAATCATACCTTGGAAAAATTCTTCGTTGTCGATTGATAGCCTGTTTGCTCTGATCTTTTCGGTTTCGGCCAGCAGTAGCCCGGGATCTGTAATAGTATTCGGGGTATAGGCTAAGAGGTCGAGCTTTTCGATCACGGCCTTGCGTTTCTTTAACGGCAGGCTGCTGAGAAATAATTTGCCACTGGCGGTGCAGTGAAGCGGCACCCGGGTGTCCATCGAGAAGTTTAACTTGAGTGCAAGCGGGGTTTCGACGCGGTCCGAATAAGCCATTCGCAGGCCGTCCGGGTAAGCGATATTGCAGGTTTCGCCGACTTGTCGCGAGAGGGCCTCAAGGATTGCGTGACGTTGCGCGCGAAACCCGGAGTGCGACAAAATGCCGACTGCCATTTCGTGTAAACGACGGCCTGCCATATAGCTCTTGCCGTTAATCTTCTTTAACAGATATCCGCGAGCCTCGAGTTCTGCACAAAGACGGTGCGCCGTGGCTTTGGGCAGGTTAAGCGCCTCGTTAATTTCGGTGGCGCTAATCGGTTTGCCCGCTGCGGCAACCGTATCGAGAATGTCGAGTACTCGATCGATGGTCGATCCGCGTTCACGTTTCATGACTGCGCCAAGTTCGTTTTATAGTTTAATTTCATCAAAATGGGAATATTTATTCCGTTTTAGATCATATATGGTATATTTTATTAAGAGAAATGTCGAATTCAGTTCCCGACAGAAAAAATTTACGTTTGAAAATGAACCACCATTTGTATCACAACGCGAGGAAGATAGTGCATTTTAGATTTTTAAACAAAGTGCGTATGCCTCGATTTGTTTATGATTACCGCTGCGATGATTGTAACTGGAATTTTGCCGCAGCTTTTGGAAAAGTGTGGCCCGGTTTAAGCAGTCCGGGCGGGATGGTCGCGATTCTGGCAACCGCGGTTATTGAAAAGCACTGTTTAGATAGTACAGGCCAGGGTAAACGAAAATGAATGAATTCGATTATATAGTTGTCGGTGCTGGCTCTGCCGGATGTGTTCTGGCGAATCGTCTGTCTGAAGATCCCGGTCATCGAGTTTTGTTGCTGGAGGCTGGAGGCCGGGACTTGAATCCCTGGTTACACATTCCAGTGGGTTATTTCAAAACCATGCATAATCCGGCACTCGACTGGTGTTATATGACCGAACCCGATCCGGGGATCGACGGTCGCCGGCTGCAATGGCCGAGGGGCAAGGTGCTGGGAGGCTCGAGCGCGCTGAATGGCCTGCTGTACGTGCGGGGCCAACGGCAGGATTATGATCGCTGGCGTGAACTCGGCAACCAGGGGTGGAGCTACGATGAAGTGCTGCCCTATTTTAAAAAATCGGAAGACAATCAACGCGGAGCAGACGAGTTTCACGCCACCGGTGGGCCGCAGAAGGTATCCGATTTGCGTCTACGCCGCCCGATTGCCGAGCGTTTCATCCAGGCGGCTGTCGAACAGGGCATACCGTTTAATGAAGACTATAATGGCGCGGAACAGGAAGGCGTCGGCTACTTTCAGCAAACCGCGTATAAGGGGTTACGATGGAGTACCGCCAGGAGTTTTCTGAGGCCGGCAAAAAATCGGTCGAATCTATCGGTGCTGACCAAAGCCCAGGTGAGCCGATTAATCCTTGAGGGCAGGCGCGTAACAGGCGTTGAATATAAACGCGGCAACCGTCTGGAAAAAGCAACGGCCAGGGCCGAGGTAGTACTGAGCGCGGGTGCGATAAACTCGCCGCAAATTCTTCAGTGTTCTGGTATAGGCGATGGGCAACTGTTATCCGCGGTCGGTGTCGAGACGATTCACAGCCTGCCGGGTGTGGGTAAAAACCTGCAGGACCATTTGCAGATTCGCCTGGTATTCGAAACCAGCGAGCGCACCCTGAACGATGAATTAAATAATCCATTCAAGCAATTTAAGGTTGGTTTGCAGTACATTCTGACTCGAACCGGGCCCTTGACGCTGGCCGCGAGTCAGGTGGTTATTTTTACCCGTTCCAGTCCCGAGGTAGAACGTCCGGACATTCAATTTCACATGCAACCCCTGAGTGCCGATAAACCCGGCGATGGTGTGCATCCTTATTCGGCCTTTACTTCGTCAGTTTGTCAGTTACGGCCCTATAGTCGCGGTGATATTCGGATTAAATCGGCCGATCCATTCGAGTATCCCGAAATTCATCCCAATTACCTCTCCGATGAGCGGGACTGTAGAGTGGCGGTGAATGGCATCAAAGTGGCGCGGGGAATCGCTTCGGCCCCGGCCTTAAAACCGCATATTATTTGTGAACGTGCACCGGGTAGTGATTTTCAGAGTGACGCAGAACTGCTGGAGGCGGCACGAAAATTTAGCCAGACCATCTATCATCCGGTGGGTACCTGCAAAATGGGTCGTGACGATACGGCTGTGGTCGACGATCGCCTGCGGGTGCATGGGTTTCAAGGTCTGCGGGTTGCCGATGCGTCAATTATGCCCGAGATCATCTCCGGCAATACCCACGCGCCGACTATTATGATCGGTGAAAAGGCCGCAGACATGATCCTGCAGGACAAGCGTTAAAAAACTGTATTCTGGTAATAGTGGTTTTTAGTATTACAGCGGCTGATGCGCAGTTCGACAGGTGTTTTATCCAGTGTCAATGCTGTTCGCTCGATCTCCAGTAACGGGGCGCCGACCTCCAGATTGAGAACCTCTGCGTCGTGTTTTGTGGCCGTCACGGCGCGCAGTTGCTCGTCGGCGCTGTGTATGGTGATGCCATACTGTTTTTCAAAAAGCTCATAAAGCGTATTAGGCAGGTTATAGCCGCCATCCACGCCGAGGTCGCCGAAGTATTCGGCGGGCAGGGTGATAGTTTCTATCAGCACTGGTCTGCTGGAGAAATTGCGCACGCGCTCGATTCTAATCACATTTGTTCCGGCTGCTAACTGGAGTTTCGAAGATTCCCTACGCGAGGCCCGCCGTCTTCGGCAGTGCAGGACCTTACTGTCGGGTAATACCTTATGACCTTTATTGTCGGCAATGTGAAAGAAATGAAAA
>CBDUSZ010000338.1:0-3136 GCA_965370015.1 uncultured bacterium
TGTAATGACTTCCAATGAGTTTGATTTCACCCAGGTGAGGCGCTGATTGCAACATCAAATGACGCTTATAGCCGATGCAGACAGGCTCGTGCCAGCAGATCTGTTGCCTCATCAGCAGGCTTTATGGCAGCGGCAACGACAGTACCTGATGGCTAATTCCAGGTTTTATACTGACCTCTGGGAAGGTCAGTCGCCGCCAATGGATTTACTCGAACTGTCTGCACTGCCATTGTCATCCAAGTCTCAATTGCGCCTGTCCCAGGCTAACCATCCACCTTTCGGGGATTATCTGGCAAGCAATGAGCAACAGGCGATACGTCTTCACCGTACTTCAGGAACTACCGGGCAGGCAATGAATCTGGCGCTGTCGGCGACAGATTGCGAAACCACAGAAATAGTGGGTGGGCGTAGTCACCGCGCAGCAGGACTTAAACCCGAACACAAGGTAGTTCATTGCCTCAATTACCAGATGTGGATGGGTGGTGTGACCGACCATTTAACGCTCGAACGTACCGGCGCACTAGTTGTTCCGTTCGGGGTTGGCGACACCGAATTATTGATCCGCACTATCCTTGAAATTGGAATAAATGCTATTTCCTGCACACCGTCATACCCAGCGGTATTAGAGCGAGTACTGGCGGAGCACTTCCCTCATCTGCAACCGCGTGATCTGGGGTTAAAGTTGGGGCTGTTTGGCGGGGAGCCGGGGCTCGATGATCCGTTGCTGCGCGCTCGCCTGCGTGACACCTGGGGTATGGAGCCGCGCAATGCCAACTACGGCGTGACCGATGTGATGTCGAATTTTGCCGCCCAGTGCAGCTTTGACACGCGACTACATTTTATTGCGGGTGATGTGTTATATGCAGAGCTAATCGACCCCGAGAGCGGAGCGGAAATAGCCATCGAAGCCGGATGTGAGGGTGAATTAGTACTCACTCACCTGCAGCGACAATGTCAGCCACTGGTGCGTTTTCGCACCGGTGATATCATCGCAGTTGATGCTACAGCGCCATGTCAATGTGGGCGCGGTGGCATGCGATTTCGGGTAGTGGGGCGCAGTGATGACATGGTGATTATTCGTGGCCTCAACCTGTTTCCAACCATGGTGGCGGCGGTAGTTAACGAATTTTCCGAATTGTCGGGCGACTATCGAATTGTGCTCGATGAGAAACCGCCCCACGATCTTCTTCCGCTACAAGTGGAACTCGTAAAGACACAGAAAAAAAGGCCTGGGCTTGCAGCAGAAGTCGAAAGGGCGATTAAATCGAAACTTGGTGCCTCGGCTAAAGTGACGGTATTGCCACCAGCCTCTTTCCCGCTAACCGCGGGTAAAACAAAACGCGTTGTACGGAGCTATAAATGAAACCTTTTCAGTACCCAACCGTTCTGAGTCACCTCGGCGGTAGTGGCGTGCGCACTATTTCGCTGAATCGACCCGATTCACTCAATGCCATGAACCGACAATTGATCGACGATGTAGCGCTGGCTTTCGATGACGCGAATGCGGATCAGGCAACCAGAGTGATCATATTTAGCGGAGAGGGTCGGGCCTTTTGTGCGGGCGATGATCGTCGTGAACATAAACACCCGGAAAATGAGCAGCAAGCTCGCGACCTGGTTAATGCTATCCAGCAGGCGACCCGGGCGATAATATTCGGCGAAAAACCAGTAGTAGGGGCAATAAACGGTTGGGCAGTGGGAGGGGGTTTCGAATGGGCAATCAATTGTGACTTT
Source organism: uncultured bacterium (assembly GCA_965370015.1). GTDB lineage: Bacteria > Pseudomonadota > Gammaproteobacteria. The sequence continues at coordinate 1,735 of CBDUSZ010000338.1, forward strand.
CCGATATGGGCGAAAAGCGCGAGGGCATTTTTCCCTGAAGTATCGCTTAACTTGTTTGTCACCGGCGCGGTAACTTCACTGCTACCAGCTCTGACCGGTTTGAATAAGGCGCGTGAAATGCTATTTTTGGGTAATCAGTACCAGGCATCGGAGCTCGAACGCATTGGCGTCGCCTGGCGGGTTGTCGATGATGACAACCTGTTAAATGAAGCCCATGCGGTTGCCGGGCAGTTAAGCCAGCAACCAGCGTTAGCGCTGAAAGCAATGAAGCGGGTTTTAAACCAGTGTGCAGCGAGCGATATAAACCAGGCGCTGCAGCTCGAAACTGAGGCGACCATCCGCGGATTTTTGGATCCGAAGACAACGGAATTGTTGAAAAAATTTTAGCGTGCCTGGTAAGGGTATTGTAACCCTGTTCCAGGCGGCCGAATGAATTCGGCCCTACGAAAATTATCGATCTGCGGTGGGGTCGAATTCATTCGACCGATAGAACTATTTAAAAACCAGTTCTACCCTGGCGACCTCTCCCAGGGCAATGATTTTGTTCTTATCCAGACCCAGGTGCAATATCTGGTTTAAAGGCCAGGCCTGGTAAACATTAAGGTAGGCTCGCCCTGAATAATCTGCTGGTGGCGCAAGATTGTCACTCTGTGGAAGCAGAAAATACGACGTGTTTAACAGGTCTTTTCTTAGCCTGATACATGGCAATATCGGCTCTTTTAAAAACCATGTCCCGGGTTACCTTTTCGCCGCCGAAAATGGCTATTCCGATACTGGAGTCGACCTCTAATGTATTGCCGTTATATTTCAATGGTGCACGTATTATGGCCTGTAATTTCTCTGCGATTAATAGTGCTTTTTCGGTAGCCATTGGTTCGTTTTCATCCAGCTGGTCAATTAATATTACATATTCATCCCCACCAATGCGCCCAATTACGTCTTCGTCCCTCATGGCTGATGATAATCTTTTGGCGGTCTCAACAAGAATTGCATCTCCTGCATCATGCCCATAATTATCATTTATGCGTTTGAATTTATCCAAATCAATCAGTAGTAAGGCACCGAAAATTTCGCGACGAATGCAACGTGCTATCAGAATATTTATATTTTGATTGATTAAGCGTCTATTGGCTAATTGAGTCAGTGGGTCATAATGAGCCTGCAGTGTAATCTTTGCCAGCGCATCATCACGTTCATGAACATAAGGTTTAACCACCCAAATATAAATTAACGGGGAGGCAAATGTAACTAACAGGGCTGCGTCTAATAGCGCCAGTATTCCGATGCTTTGAATTAGCAATTGGCCGCTATCCGGGGCATAGGGGTTATTAATCAGGACTAGCATTATGATTAATTCAACAACTGCGATTATTATTGCTATGCGAAATACAACTCTCCCTAC
>CBDUSZ010000339.1:0-3098 GCA_965370015.1 uncultured bacterium
GATGAAACAATATTCTAATATTTAGAGCTCGCTTTTATGTATTTTGATTCCCACTGTCACCTGGATCGAATCGATCTGCAAGATCACAATAACAGTTTTGCGCAATTACTTGAAAATATCCGCCGGGAACAAGTGACCCGCATGATATGCATTGGCGTAAACCTGGAATCGTTCGATGAAATGTACGCGATTGTCGAACCCCATGAGCACATCTATTGTTCTGTCGGTGTACACCCGGATTACCAGCAGGTTAAGGAGCCTACGGTTGATGGTTTATGTGCGCTGGCTAGAAACGAAAAGGTGGTAGCAATTGGCGAAACCGGTCTTGACTATATGTCCTCAAAAGACAAAATAGACTGGCAACGAAGGCGGTTCTCGATTCATATCGAGGCCGCCAAACAGTGTGAATTGCCTTTAATTATTCATAGTCGCAATGCTAAACAGGATACCCTTGCTTTATTGCGAGAACAAAATGCGGAAACGGTAGGCGGGGTACTGCATTGTTTTACCGAAGACTGGGATATGGCGAAGCAGGCTATTGATCTTGGATTTTATATTTCCATATCGGGCATTGTCACCTTTCATCAAGCCGATAATGTGCGGGAAATGGCGAAGAAGATTCCGGCAGATCGATTATTGATTGAGACGGACGCGCCCTGGCTTTCACCGGTGCCTTTTCGTGGTAAAACCAACTTTCCCGGACGAGTTCGTTTTGTAGCCGAGAAGCTGGCCGAAATTCGTGGCGAGAGCCTGGATTTCCTGGCGCAGGCGACTTATGCCAATGCAAATCGGCTATTCAATCTCTAGTGTTTTTACCCGTCAAAATTGGTGTAGGTATGGCTAGATAAAATAAGACCAATAAGTTCCTGGCAAAATTGGTTTTTGCTTTTCCTTTGCGTGCTTTGCGCCTCTGCGAGATCACAGTTTTTTTACAAATCACACAACAATCTCTCGCAAAGACGCAGGGCGCGCAGAGGATTATTAGGGTAGGTTAGTATCCCTTGCGAGTGTTGTGTACTTCAATATCCACGTTTTATTTTTCAGTATTACTACTCTTTGATCAATTTCCAGCCTTTTACAGGATCATACCGTTCACCGTAAGTTGAACTATATTGTTTCATCGATTCAATAATCGTATCCAGTCCTTCCTGCAAACTGTGATTCAGCGGCCCACCTCGAAAGGGTGCAAATCCGGTAGCGAAAATAACGCCGGCATCGAGTAAATCTATGTCATCGACAATTTTTTCGTCGATACAGGCGGCCGATTCGTTGAGCAATCGATAAATCAATCGATTTTGTATCATTTTCTGATCACCAGGGCTGGCGTCATTATCCTTTACCGGTTTACCTTTTTTGTACTGGTAAAACCCACGACCAGTTTTTTTACCCAACTTGTTGGCCTCGACATATTCACCCAACACTGAAGGCACGCTAGTGCCGTAGGCGCGGGATAAATTTTCTGCGACTGAATGGCATATATCGAGACCAACTGTATCGGCTAACTCAACAGGGCCCATTGGCATGCCGAAATCGAGTGCTGCCTGGTCTATCGCTTCAGGGGATACGCCTTCGTCAAACAAGGTGACTGCCTCGACCAGGTAGGGCATGAGAATACGATTGACCAGGAAGCCGGGGGCACTTTTTACCGGTAGAGGCAGTTTGCCGATATGTAAGGCAAATGCGATAGCCTGCTGGATAGTTTTTGCGGAAGATTTAACGGTTTTTACAATCTCGACGAGTGGCATCATTGCCACCGGATTAAAGAAATGGATTCCAATCAGTCTTTTAGGATCCTTGAGTCCTTTCGCAAGGGTTTCCAGCGGAATGCTGGAAGTATTTGTCGCTAGTATCGCCCCCGCTTTCATACGGGGTTCGATATCTTTATAGATGGCCTGCTTGGCGTCTTTGTTCTCAAAAATAGCTTCTATAACCACATCTGCTTTTTCGATCCCGTAGCCCTTGCAATCGGGTATCAAGCGATCTAGTGCCGCATTACGTTGGTGCGTGGTTTTAAGCTTTTTCTGGTACAGTTTATTGGCCCGTTTCATCGCATTCACCAAATACTTCGGTTCGCGGTCCTGCAACGTCACCTTATATCCTCGCAAGGCACACCAGGCAGCTATGTCGCCTCCCATGGTACCTGCGCCGATAACATGAACATGCTTAAGCGACAGAGATTCTTTACTGCCCAGCGACTTGAGCCGGGTCTGTAGGAAAAATACCCTGATCAGGTTGCGCACTGTATTTCCCTGGATCAGGCGTGCCACAGAATCCGCTTCTTCTTCCATCATGCGTTTTTTGCTGCCGTAGTAATTACACCATAGATCCAGTAATGCATAGGGGGCAGGGTAGTGTTGTCGGGGAGCCTTTTTTGCCACCTGCTTTTTCATATAACCAGCAAGCAGATTGCGAATACCGGGTAAAGAAAGTATTTTGCCGAGAAGCGGCATGCTGCGTTTTGGCGGGGAGGATAGTGCTAACTGTAGCGCTGCGCGTTTAATTTGGCGATTTGGTTGCACCAGGTCAATAAGACCGATCGACTTCGCCTGCCGCGCTGAAAGTGCTCGACCCGATAGCATCATTTCCAGAGATTTAACAGGATTGATAATTGCAGTAGAGCGTACTACACCCCCAAAGGCGGGATGTATGCCGAGTCTTACTTCGGGCAGGCCAATTTTGGTAGATGGATCATCCAGAGCGACTCGATAATCGCAGGCCAATGCGAGTTCGGTGCCGCCACCCATACAAAAACCTTCGATTAAAGCGACCGTGGGGCAGGTTAGCGACTCCAGTCGGCTGAAAACATTTTGCCCGCGTTTCACCATGATTAATGCTTCCTGCTTATTCGTCACTTGCAGAAATTCATTGACGTCGGCACCGGCGATAAACCCTGAGGTTTTACCAGACTGAATAATAACTGCGGATGGCTTGTCGACAATAATCTGGTCTATCAGCCTGTTCAGTTGATCGAGTACAGAAACTGAGAGGACATTCGTAGCGCTACCCTGTTTATCCAGGGTTAACCATAGAACACCCTGTTTATCGGTGTCGACGACCCAGTCAATAATTGCTTCGCTCATTTATTTAGTACTCCTCGC
>CBDUSZ010000340.1:0-3091 GCA_965370015.1 uncultured bacterium
AAAGTTGATAAAGTCGATTATTTATCCTTCGAGCAATTGCTGGTATAGGAATCGACATGCTAATCCGGGTGCAGCAACAGGATTTCGATATCGGCGCGGTTAATCGCGAACTCTGTGCCGGCCGTAGCGATATCGGCGCCATCGCCAGCTTTATAGGCCTGGTGCGCGATTTGCCGCAAAATCGCCTGCACAAGATGACGCTTGAGCACTATCCGGGCATGACCGAGAAGGCCTTAAGCAAAATAGTCGAGACCGCGCAGCAGCGCTGGGAAATTCTCGACGCCGCGATTATCCACCGCATTGGCGATTTAAAACCCGCCGACCAGATAGTCATGGTGAGCGTCGTATCAGCACACCGCAAGGCAGCATTCGCCGCCTGTGAATTTATCATGGATTATCTCAAGACTGACGCGCCTTTCTGGAAAAAAGAATCTAGTGAACAGGGCGATAACTGGGTGGAAGCGAAAGCGAGTGATAGCGAAGCGCGAGGTAAATGGTAGGTTCCACCCTTGCGATAGATATTGATTAAGGAACCTCGCACAAGGTATGCGTGGCCGGGCAGTGTACGATAAGCCTGTCGGAACCGAAATTCCTGATACAATCGCGCCTTGTTTATTTGACCATTGAAGCGCTGCACGATGGATGTATCACACCTGCTTGAATCCCTTAATGATCGCCAACGCGAGGCGGTAAGTGCCGAACCAGGGCCTCTATTAATACTGGCTGGCGCTGGTAGCGGCAAGACGCGGGTATTAACCCATCGCATCGCCTGGGTCTGTGAAGTCGGGGGATTGTCGCCGTTTGCTGTGTTGGCAGTGACTTTCACCAATAAAGCGGCTAGCGAGATGCGCAAACGGGTCGAAACACTGTTGGGGATATCTGCTGGCGCGATGTGGGTCGGCACCTTCCACGGTCTGGCGCATCGAATGTTACGCGCCCACTGGGAAGCGGCCAAATTGCCGCAGACTTTCCAGATACTCGACAGCGATGACCAGTTGCGTATGGTCAAGCGAGTCACCAAACAACTTGATCTGGAGGAGGCCAACTGGCCCTCTAAACAAGCACAATGGTATATCAATCACAATAAAGACGAGGGTTTGCGGCCAGCTCATATCGATCCGGGCAACGATCATATCCAGCAACAATTGTTAGCTATTTATCGCTTGTACGAGGAGCTTTGTCAGCGAGCGGGTGTGGTTGATTTCGCCGAGTTGCTGCTTCGATCATTGGAGTTAATTCGTGACAATGATGACTTACGCGGGCATTACCAGCGCCGCTTCCAGCATATCCTGGTGGATGAATTTCAGGACACCAATGCGATTCAATACGCCTGGCTGCGCCTGCTCGCGGGAAGCCAGACACCGGTGTTCGTGGTGGGTGACGACGATCAGTCAATTTATGGCTGGCGCGGCGCGCGTATCGAAAATATCCAGCATTTTGAAAAAGATTTTAGTGGCACCAATATCATCCGCCTCGAGCAAAATTATCGTTCCACCGGTGTTATTTTGAAGGCAGCAAACGCGTTGATTGAAAATAATAAAGGCCGTATGGGGAAGAAGCTCTGGACTCAGAGTGAAGACGGTGAGCTGATCATGTACTACTCCGCCTATAACGAAAAGGACGAGGCGCGATTTGTGGTTGATCGCGTTCAAAGCTGGGTCGATGCCGGACATAAGCGTACTGATATAGCGGTATTATATCGCTCCAATGCGCAGTCGCGGCAATTTGAAGAAGCCCTGGTGACGCGCGGGATTCCCTATCGCGTGTATGGTGGATTGCGATTTTTCGAACGCGCCGAAGTGAAAGATACGTTAGCTTATCTGCGTATGTTAGCGAATCCGCTGGCCGATCATGCGTTTGACCGCACGGTAAATCACCCGCCGCGCGGCATTGGGCAAAAATCCATCGACCAGATTCGCGACTATGCCAAACAACATTCGTTACCACTTTGGAATGCCGCTAGCGGATTGCTCGAATCGGGGCAAATGACTCCGCGCGCGACTACAGCGTTGCAAACTTATATCGACCTGATACGCAACATGCAGGATGGACTCGATCTTTTAAGCTTATCTGAACAGATCAACCTGTGTATCGAGCGAAGCGGACTTAAGGCGCATTTCGGCAAAGACGAAAGCGAGAAAGGTCTGTCGCGACTGGAAAATTTGCAGGAACTGGTTGGCGCGGGCAAAGGCTTTGCGATCGATGTCGAAATCGAAGATGAAAACATGAGTACTCTGGACGCCTTTCTGGCACATGCTGCGCTCGAAGCGGGCGAGGGCCAGGCCGACGAGTGGGAGGATTGCGTTCAGCTGATGACCCTACATTCAGTCAAGGGGCTGGAATTTCCCCTGGTATTCCTGGTCGGTATGGAGGAGGGGTTATTTCCACACCAGCGCTCGAGCGAAGAACCCGGGCGGATGGAGGAGGAGCGCCGTCTTTGTTATGTCGGTATTACACGCGCGCGCGAACAACTGGTAATAACCAGTGCCGAGGTACGCCGCTTGTACGGTAACGAGAGTTATAATATTTTATCCAGGTTCATCCGCGAAATTCCCGCCGAGTTTCTTCAGGAAATCAGACCGAAAGCACAATTCTCAAGACCCGCTTACCATAGCAGCGAAAAATTTAGTCAACACAACGCCGAGGTTGATACCGGTCTGTCCGTAGGGCAGCGGGTGAGTCATGCTAAATTTGGTAGTGGGATTATTTTAAATCTCGAGGGTCAGGGGTCGCAGTCGAGGGTGCAGGTTAATTTTGAGAATGCAGGGAGTAAGTGGTTGATGGCTAGTTTGGCTAATCTTCAATCTGCGTAGATTATGACTTTTATTCAGAATTATTTTTTACTGGAAAACGGAGATTTCACACACGCTACTCTCAATGCTCTGTAGTTATTTATAAGTAAGTGTGCGAGTGACTTCTTTTGCTTGCCCAAAAGAAGTCACCAAGAAAAGGGCAGCCCAATCGTGTGGCCTTCGGCTCCCTGGAAATGAACCGATTTAGGCGGGCACGCAGCCATTCGCTCCCAGCTCAAGGCTGCTCTACGGACATCCCTGTCCGTAGACCCACCAAAATCGATTCATTTCCAGCACAC
>CBDUSZ010000341.1:0-3074 GCA_965370015.1 uncultured bacterium
CTCTGAGGTGCCCGAAGCCGAAAATTAACGCCCCCCTGCGGGCGTTGTTATGTGATTACCCTTTTAGCACTACAACGAGCGAACTTTGTTAGCGCATGGACCTTTCTGACCCTGACCCACTTCGAATTCAACGGCCTGACCATCATTCAATGTTGCATATTCACCGCCCGACTGGATTTCTGAATGATGAACAAACAGATCTTTACCACCATCTTCCGGAGTAATAAACCCAAAGCCTTTATCGGCGTTAAACCACTTTACTGTACCTTTACTCATGTTATGCCCTTTATCTTGTAGTGAAGAATATGTCTGTATTTGCTATCACCATTACACACACAGATTTTGAATTTAGTTGAACTTTTTTCACTATCCCCTTCAATTTTCACATCCTGGAAGATGACTTGTTATTGAGGGTGTAGGTTAAACCCATGGAACAGATAGCGCTCTAATTTAAGAAACACTTCAGCTCACAGGTTTTGCTTCCATTAATGGTTGTGTTATTCCGTTTCTGGAGTCATACCCTTCAGGAATTTAAACAGATCACTATTGGTAGACAGCACAAGGGTGGTGCTTTTACCGATGATGGACGGGTAGGATGCCATGGTCCGCGTGAATTCATAGAACTCAACCGCCTGGGGACTTTGATTATAAGCCGTGGCATAAATCTCCGTTGCCTTGGCATCTGCCAGACCACGAATTTCCTCTACTTCCCGATAAGCTTCGGACTGGATTTTATTCAAGTCCCGAACCCGATTACCGCGTATTCTGGCAGCCTCTCCGTTTCCTTCGGAAAGAAAACGTTCAGCAATCTGCCGCCGCTCACTAATCATGCGGTCGTAGATCTTTGGGCGTACGCTTTCATTGTAATTAATACGCTTAAAACGGATATCTAGCAATTCAATACCAAACACACCGACTTTTTCAGACGCCGCTGCGAATATCTCCTGCTCTACCAGCTTGCGTCCTTTCTTGATAGGCACCAGGGAACCCATGTTTTGTTCCTGTTCTGTTGATGTCAAAATGGTATCGCGCAATGGAATACGATCTTTCGAGGTGCGGATTATTTCAATCAGTTCATGCTTGGCAACGGCATTACGGGTTTCGCTGCCGAGGATGTCATCCAGCCTCGATTGCGCACTGCGCTCATCACGTAAACGCAAAAAGTACTGTAGTGGGTCAACAATTTTCCAGCGGGCGAACAGGTCGACGGAGATATACAGTTTATCCTTGGTTGGCATATCCGAAGGTGGTCCATCCCATTCAAGCACACGCTTGTCGATGGGGTTGACCTCCTGAATAAAGGGCACTTTAAATTTAAGTCCGGCTTCAACGACAGGCTCGCCGACCGGCTTACCAAATTGGGTAATAATGGCTTGCTCGACTTCATCGACAGTGTAAATTGAATTCATCAACACAAATAAGCCACCAAACAGAACTGCTAATACGACAAACTGTTTTACATTTTTCATTGTCGATCACCTTTTTGTGCATCAAGATTGAGTAGCGGCAGTATGCCGTTCATTTCATCATCGACTAAAATTTTAGATTGGATACTCGGCATCACATCCTGCATGGTTTCAATGTAAATGCGTCGACGAGTGACTTCGGGTGCCTTACTGTATTCAGCAAATAAAGAGTTGAATCGTGCCACATCTCCTTCAGCCTCGTTGATACGCTTAAGCCGATAACCATCTGCCTCGCGAATTCTCTGATCCTTTTCACCCTCTGCTAGCGGAATAACTTTGTTATAATCGCGCCGGGCTTCATTGATGAGCTTTTCTTTCTCTTGCTGGGCCTGATTAACTTCATTAAACGACTCTTGCACCGGTCTGGGTGGATTGATGTTCTTTAACTGCACCTGGTCGATACTGACACCCATCACGTATTTCGTCGACAGCTCCTGCATCTTGATCAGCGCTTCGTTTTCAATTTCCTGCCGACCAATGGTAATAACTTCATCCACCGTTCGGTCACCAACGACTTCTCGCATTACCGACTCTGACACGTAGCGCAGGGTTTCCCCAGGCTGCCTGACTTCAAATAGAAATTTTACTGGATCCGATATGCGATATTGAACAACCCATTCGACCAGAGCGGCATTCAAATCACCTGTAACCATCTGCGTTTCCCGATCACGATCATGGCTACGCGATGATCCTTGATAGGCATCACGAGCACCCGGCGTGGTAAAGCCGAACTCCTGTTTTAACTGACGTTTAACGGGAACTATGGTTGCTTTGTCAATCCCAAGTGGTAGCTTAAAATGCAACCCTGGAGGCACCTCTTTGAGATGCTTGCCAAATCGTTGTACCACGGCGACAGAATCACTGGGCACGGTGTAATAAGCCGACCACGCGCTTAGTCCGATCAGCAACACGAAAATTACTGTGACGATCCCACTAGAACTGCCACCGGTATTTCCGCTGGAACCTCCACTGGAAAACAAACCTTTTAATCGATTAATCCCTTGACTGACAAGCTCTTCAAGATCGGGGGGCGTATTGGGACGAGCACCCCATGGATTACCAGGGGAACCATTATTTCGGGACGACATTTAGATAGTAGCCTTCAGGTACGAATAGACAAAATTGTCTATGGAGCGCTACTATGGTGGAAGGCAGGACGGTTTACAAGGTGCCGGGGCAATTAATCATTAAGTCCGATGAGACCCTACGGCATAATATCAACCTTTTCCAGGCTAGCTGAAGGTGAAGACGATGTGTGCAGCCAGCTAATCCTTCGAAATAAAAAACCATGGATCAATCAATAATGTTACTGACGAGAAATCTGTACTACTTTGATATCTAGCACAAAATGGTGGTTTTTTACTTTGGCCACGAGAGCACCAGAAGTATGTTTTAGCGGACTCGACTAATACCGCATAAGGCGTATTAGCCACTCGTACGGATTCGCTCATGTCCGGCTTTCCTTTCTTAATTATTTAACCGATGGTGATGTGAACAACACAAATATTTTGATATACCGAAAACTTGATGTAAATGTCCGGAATGTGCTGTGAGTTCAACTGATCGACGCAACACTTTAATCTTATGATAAATAGATGGAGTGTTGGA
>CBDUSZ010000342.1:0-2978 GCA_965370015.1 uncultured bacterium
GAATTACTGTCGCAGTCGATGTCGATATTGACTTCGCCGGTCACCTTTGTGGTCTGGCTGTTTTATTATTTTTCATTTCTGGTCGCGACCATTGTGATCAAATTTCTGGCGCTGGCGCATGCGATTTGCTGGTCGTTTGCGTTGATCTGGGGGCTTATTGCCATCCCGATGTCGATTACCAGTAATTTCAAGTTACTCAAGGGCTGGGGAATCTTTTCAGCCATCGCCTTGCTCTGGCCGATAATTCACTTTTCTGGATTCGCGTTGTTTAACCCTATTTTTGAACACGCGGCGAACGAGTTTATCGCGGGCACGGGTGCGGGTACCGCGAGCATCGACAAGGCACAGCTTTATATCATTATGACGATCGTCAATGTGATTGCTGTGGCGCTCGCCATCGCCGCCCCTTACATCACGGCGGCACTGGTCTCAAATAGCGGATCGATTGGCGGGGTGGTAATGCCGTTTGCATCCGCGGCGGTAGCCACCGCAGCCGCAGCGACCGCGAAGTATAAGGTGGCGATGCAAGCCGGTGGTGGTGTTGCTGGAAAACTCGGGACGATGGCAGCCACCGATCTATTGCAGGGAAAAAGCCCGCTCTCACGGGTATCCGATACGATCCGTAGTGTTAAACAATCGATCACCGGGCAAGCTTCAGGGTCTTCTGCTGAGGGTAATCCAACGAGTACCGGGAGCAGGGGGTTTTCACCCGCGGCCAGTGAACCCGCAACAACAGGCGCAGGGAAACAACCTGCCACGATTACCCCCTCTGTCGCGCAAGTATCTTCAGCGGCTTCCGCGCTCGATTCCAGCGCTGCCGTAACATCGCCTGCCGACTCGACAGATGCGTTATCCGAGCCTGCTGAAACACAATCCAGACCCGCACGTTCCAAAGCGAAGCAGCAGCGACGCGGGGCGATCCTCAAGCAAATGAAAAATAACCCGCGAGTGAAACCCTGATGAGTCCCACACCCGAAATCGTAGATATCGAATCCAGTCAGCAGCCCATCGCGCAGCCAACGCGGCGGCAAAAAAATGAATTGCTCGAGATGCATGGCTCAAGTCGTTTTCTGATTACGCGCTTGGCGCGTTATGCGGTCACCGGCTGGATCGCCTTTTTCCTGTCATTGTCACTATTCATCTTTTATGTCGCTATTGACAAACTGGTGCCTGTGCCGGTCATCGCCGTTAATGGCGAGGGTCAGATCCTCGGCACAATTGAATATCTCAATCCGACCACACGAACCGATGAAGAAGTGATTGCCGGGTCTAAATACTTTCTGGATCGTTTTCTATCGCTGAATAGCTCGACTATCTTCAATGATAACGCAGCTGCCCTGACGATGATGGAAGAGGATTTAAGAAACCGCAAAATAGAAGAACTCAAAGCCACCAATTATTTAGTGCGTGCCGAGAATGCACGCGCGCATTCGTTTAATGATTACGAAAAGGCCGATGGCGTCATTATTATTGCCAGACGCGATTTACTTCGCTCGGTCAGGCTCAGGGGTAATCTGGTGATTACCTCTGTCGATGGCCAGTCCTTCGAAAAACCGTTCGATATTACGCTCGATCTTCGCATCGTAGCGCGCAACACCTTCGTCACTACAGGCCTTGCTGTAGTCGATATCAGGAATAATTGATATGCGATATAGCCTGCTGATTTTATTTCTGATATCCGGCGTAGCCTGGTCCGGCGAAGCGCTAGTGATCAAACCCGTTATTAAACGGATCAAGCTTGAAACCTACACCACGTTTAACGTCCAGCTAGTACCCGATCTCGGTACGCGTTTTATCTTCCCGTTTGTACTGGATGAAACCGACGATCTGGTGCCATTTACCCTCGATATTACCAATCCTTTATTTATTTCTACCCGGCACGAAGGGCGCAATTCATTCACCATTGAAGTCGATCCACCGAAGGAGGGCGGGGCGATACCCACTTATCTCGGCAATCTGTTCGTCACCGCCGCGGGCTACAATCTATCGATTGTACTGTCGACGACGACCGACTTGCGACAACATACCTCTGACTATGTGTTTGAGTTATCGGAGCAGGCACGCGAGGATTTAATCCAGCAGGCTGTGTCGAAGCGTACGCAATCGCTAGAGCAAGCTTACCAGGATAAATCCGCACAACTCGATCGGCGAGTCGCCGAGTTGGCACTGCGTCAGGTCGGCATGCTGGCCTTGTCCGACCCGGAGCGTGATGCCATCAAGGAAGAATCTATTCTTGAATTGGCGACAGGTGAGCAGGTGACTTTGTATTTATCGCAGGTGATGACTTATGGTAACCGCTTTAAACTATTTCAATACGAAGTATCCAACGATACCGCCGACGATTTACGCATCACCGATGCGGCGATCCTGGCGGTCGATCAAAATGGCATCACGCAGAAATTATTCAGTGCCAACTCAATCATACCTCGAATTGAATCAGGCAAGACCGTGAACGGTGTCATTACCACCGACTCGCCACTGGTTAACAATCAAGATGTATCGATACGTTTGTCGGTCGTGACGTCTGCCGGCGTTGTCGAGGTGAACTGGTGATGCGCCTGGCCTTATTGTTACTGATCTACAGCGCCAGTGCATTTGCCATCACTGCTGAGGAATTACGGATACTCTCAGGCCAGGCGGACCGCGAGCAACGTGAAAAAGCCAGGCGGGTTGATATCAATGATCTCAATTCGTTTTTACCGTTGCTGATAGAAGAAACGCCTGCCGAGGTACCGGTCGAACCCATCGTAGAACCTGCGGCATTACCTGAGCAAAAAGAGAAACCACAATCGTCCAAGTATCAAACGCCTAAAGTCATCGAGCAATTGCCGGTACTTCGGGCAGACAGTGCACCGACTAGTTCGACGAATACCAGGACAGAATCTGGTAAGAAAACCAAAAAGAAATCATCTTCATTTGTGTATGAGCCCCCGCCAAGGCCTGTTAACAGCACATCGGGCCAATCGGGATCCTCCGAT
>CBDUSZ010000343.1:0-2975 GCA_965370015.1 uncultured bacterium
TACGTGCCATGTTCTACCCAATACTTAACATCATCTAAAAGAATACGTAGTTCTACAGAAATATTGACAGGATCAATACCAATGTTTTTCTCTGTGTGTCGAAAATGCCCCGCCCATGACCAAACTGAACCAAATAACTTTTCATGTAACGCCCTTAAAAAATCTTCATTCAACAAATCTTTATATTTACGTTGCCGTGATAGCCAATTAAAACCTTCTTGTATATTTTGCTGCTCAACCTGATCTAACTCCCCCCTTGTTTCAATATGCGGGAGTTTTAATCCTTCCATCTCATCAGGGTCAAGCGGTGTCGCACCATCTGGGTAATCCATTTCCATATTTCAGTCTTTCCACAAATCTCGAGGCATTTCTTTTAGTAAACGCTCAGCTTCTGATTCAATATGCTGCTCAAGCATTTCTTTTGAAAGCTGCTGTGCCTCAAGCTTCATTTGCACATCCGCTTTACTCACCAGTCTACTTGCTTTTAACCTGGCTCTATCTTGAATCATTGTTTTAACAGACTGCCGCGGAACAAGCGCATACTGCAAATCACAATTAAGTGCATCAGCAACACGGCGAAGTTGTTTAAGCGTTATACGATCCTCAACTTCCATGCGCTCCATTTGCGAGGCCTGAGATTTACTCACACCCAGACGAACCGCCAACTGAGGGCTCGTCATCCCCAGGGCTTTACGTAACGTACGAATCCAGCCCTCTTTTGGGCGAATTATTTCTTTAAAATCAATAAGTTGGTCTATTTTAGAGCGATATTGATCTTGAATAATTTGTTTAATCATAGTGGGTTACCACATATATATGGCCTAATTAACAGTTTTCTGCCACATATATATAGCCTAATAATTATTATAAGACAACATATATATTGCCTTTATGTGTTTTAAGCCCGTAATCTGGGGACAGTATATCTATTTGGGTCTGAAAGCAGGGGGCAATATGGTGACGGTATCAACCGGGGAATTTACCACTATTCGAAACACATGATTCAAAGAATAGCTGATTACTGCAGGTAGTTACGCTATTTAAAGTATGAGCAGTCTAATAGAAATCCGGACTTCCCAGAGTTTATTAGAACGTCCCATAGGGTCTGGCATATCTACAATTGGAATTATGGATTAGATGCTTTGTAAACTGCTGTGGCGGTTTCTATGAGTTGAGCTTTGTCTTCGACGGCAGTTAGTGCGTAGGCTAATCCATTATCCACCCAATAGACAATCCCGAGCCCATTGTTTTCCGTATGTAAAAACGCAGTCTCCTGAATATTTACAGCTTGCCGGATATATAAAGTCATTCGCTCGCCTGAAGAATCCTCAAACATAAACTGAGCTGCCGCGCGATGTCCATCGGGTAGCAATCTGCCGCCGATAAGCGTGTAACCCTCTTCACCTAAATCGGGAGCGGCGACCGGTTGATCCAGGCGTTTGGATAACCATGCGTTCAGATGTTTTTGTTCACTCGCTTCCACTTCAACGGGATGTCTAACTTCCGGAACATAAACGGTGTGGGCAAACGCGGCTTCGACAGGCAGCGGCCGCACAAATTGATTCTCGTTAAACTGACCCTGCAACATATAACCAAGCAGGCCCCCGACGCTCAACCATAATAGCGACGCAGCGATGCTCCACATAGGCGCCTTCTTCCCATTGGAGACGGCAAGCAGCAACCTGGTGGGTATCGGAGTCAATCGCTTATGATCGAAAGATTCGCGCAATTTTCGGTTGATCTCCCGATAATCATTAACTTTTTTCCTGAGCGCATCATCCATCGCCAGGCACTCAGCAACTGCCCAACTTTTCGGGCCTGTCAGCTCACCATCGACAAATTTATGCAATTCGTCATCACTTAATATTGTTTTTCTATGTTTCATTTTACACGCCTGACACTTGCTACCTGCGTTTCACCATTAAGGCTCTTTGTTAGCTGTTCCCGGGCTCGTGAAAGCAGCGATATGAATGTACCTACAGGTACCCCCATCACTTTGGATGCTTCCTTGTATGACAACTGCTCCAGTCCCACCAGCAGCAGCGCTTCGCGTTGATCCAGGGAAAGTTGGTTCAGGGATCGTTCAAAGTCCGACAGGGTACATATCGTGTCTGCGTTATCTGACGATTTAGCGGAATTTTGGTATTCCTCAATCGAACCGACGATTGGTGCATTTCCCCCACGGCGGACTAGATTCACAAAAATATTATGCAGTAGGGTAAACAGCCAGGGCCGCATACCCTTTCGGCTAATCCACAGCTTTCGGCGACTGATTGCCCTGGCAAGACACTCCTGCACCAGATCATCGACCTGATTCGAATCCCCACTCAACGCCCAGGCGTATCGTCTCAGAGAGGGTATTTGTTCAACGAGCATATTCTCAAATTGATTCAAGAGATAATATCCGATGCAGGAGCAGTATCGACTACTAGATTCCAAGCAACTTCATCGCCTTTGCCAGATCATCTACCGAGTTTTGGTGATTCCCAGCCTTATGATATTTTTCGCCAGAGGCGCGCAATTCTTTAACCCGGACCATATCTGCAGCACTGATCGATGGATTACCTGCTAATGCCGCGTCAATTTTTTTCATGTCTGGTGGGCAATGAAATGCCATTGCCGGAAAGCTAAGTAACAGTAATAAGATTACTGGAATGCCTTTGTAGAATTTCTTCATGGTTAGTTGACTCCTCATTGGTTAATTTTACTAAATGTCGATTTTCAGGCTTTCACCCAACAATACATACATCTGAATCGACATATTATTCCCGAAAAATAAAAATATGGGTCAGAGAGCAGATGCTAGCCCCGATCACCTGGGCGCAATCCGAGTCAGAATCCTTTAATCTTCTTTAGATACAGAGATTGAATGTTTACTGGATTTTCGGGGGTTTCACTGTAATGGGTTCCGGATCGGGGTCCCACTACTGTCCGGAATAAATATTGCAAAGCCTCTGGAAGTATTGATACAGAAG
>CBDUSZ010000344.1:0-2928 GCA_965370015.1 uncultured bacterium
GCTGCTTTTCACAGGCACGGGAAACCAGCTCAATCGCCTCATCGATGTCGAAGGGCTTGGGTAGATATTCGAAGGCGCCCTCCTGGTAGGCCTGAACCGTGGTATCGAGGTCTGAATAGGCGGTCATAATAATAATTGGAAGCGTGTGGTCAGCATTTTTGATTTGTTTCAAAAACTCAAACCCGCTGATGCCCGGCATGCGCAGGTCAGTCAGAATTGCCTGCGGTCGGTCTTCGTGCTCTGCGCGTTTAAAGCGGGTTAATGCAGAGGAGGCTGTTTCGAACGCGGTAACTTTAAACCCGGCGTTAGTCAATGCGCGCTCTAGCACCCAACGTATCGACTGATCGTCATCTATAATCCAGATAGAGTGAGGCACTGTTATGGTCATGGAATCTCCAGCGGTAAAAGAGTGCTGAACGTGGTACCGCTTTCCGAGCTTATGCATTTTATGATGCCGCCGTGAGCGGATACGATTTCCTGTGCGATGGGCAGTCCCAGCCCACTACCCGTCGGCTTGTCGGTCACCATGGGTAAGAATATTGTATCGCTTAGTGCGGCTGAAATACCGCAGCCATTATCGCTAATGTCGATTTGAATCACCAACGCGTGTTTGATCTGTCCGATGGTAACCTGACGGTCGATGCGGGTTTTAAATGTTATCTGCCCATCATCGCGCAATGCCTGAACTGCATTTTGAGCAATATTCAGGAAAGCCTGAATGAGTTGATCCTTGTCCGCCGTTAGCTCGGGGATACTTGGGTCGTAATCCCGGTGAATTTCAAATTGATCGGGCTCGGCCGCCAATAGCAGCCCGCGAATATGCTCAAGAATTTCGAGAATATTAACAGGCTTTTTATTGATCCTGACATTGGGTCCGAGCATATTGTTGACCAAAGTCTGCAAGCGATCGACTTCGCTGATAATGACATCGGTATATTCTCTCATCGATGGCTGGATAATCTCTTTCTCGAGTAATTGTGCAGCACCGCGAATACCGCCGAGCGGATTTTTAATTTCATGTGCCATGCCGCGCGCAAATTGTTGGCTGACCTGTTTGTGCAACTGGCTAAGCTCGTCGCGCAGGATTTGCATCTGGCGGTCGAGTGGTTTGATCTCGATTAAGATATTACCTCCCACCTCGGCCTCGTCGAGCTGGTAGATGGTGTAATCGACGATAAATGATTTGCCGCTAAATAGCGTTATTTTTGCCTCGTGTTCGGTTATAGGCGTAGGTTGCGCGACGAAGTGAGTTAACTTTTTAGTAATCGTGCTGGGTTCAACCTGGCTGAATAACTGATTGAAATGTTTCCCGAGCAGGGAGGAAAAACTACTATCGAAAAGTATTTCGCCGGTTGTATTAATGTGGCAAAGCCGTAGGCTCGCGTCCAGACATATTATCGTACTACTGAGATAATCGAGTATCTTGTCGACTGCTAGCTGCGGCATATCAATTTAATAATGCGCTATATTGGTGCAAGTAGTCTACTAGAATAGCGGTCTTGGTGTGAGTCATTCTACGCTGGAAAAAAAGGCCCGCTGGGGGCCTTTTTAACTGATATCCACTTAGGCGTTTAACAACTGTAGTACATGTCAAATTCGACAGGATTAGTAGCCAGGCGCAAGCGTTGTACTTCTTCGTTCTTCAAGGCGATATAACTATCGATCACATCGTCGGTAAAAACACCGCCCGCCTTGAGAAAATCACGGTCCTGATCGAGCGCTTCGAGTGCTGCATCAAGCGAGAATGCGACCTGAGGAATTTCTGCCTCTTCTTCTGGCGGCAGGTCATAGAGGTCCTTGTCCATTGCTTCGCCTGGGTCGATTTTATTCTTGATACCATCGAGGCCGGCCATCAACAGTGCGCTGAATGTCAGATACGGATTCGCGGTTGAATCAGGGAAACGCACTTCGACGCGGCGTCCTTTGGGATTGCCAACGTAGGGGATACGAATTGAAGCCGATCGATTACGCGCCGAATAGGCGAGCATCACCGGTGCTTCGAACCCGGGAACCAGACGTTTGTAGCTATTGGTGGCAGCGTTGGCAAATGCGTTTATCGCTTTGGCGTGTTTGATTACCCCGCCGATATAATGCAATGCAGCTTCAGACAGACCACCGTAACCGTCGCCAGAGAACAGATTGTTGCCGTCTTTCGCCAGTGACATGTGTACGTGCATACCGCTGCCGTTGTCACCAACTAGTGGCTTGGGCATGAATGTGGCAGTTTTGCCATAGCTATGCGCCACATTGTGTACGCAGTATTTGAGTATTTGTACCTCGTCGGCCTTTTTCACCAGAGTATTATAGGCCACTCCGATTTCGCACTGTCCGGCAGTCGCAACCTCGTGGTGGTGTACCTCGACCTCAAGCCCCATTTCTTCCATTGCCAGGCACATGGCCGCGCGCATGTCGTGCAATGAGTCGACCGGAGGTACTGGAAAATAACCACCTTTTACTCCGGGGCGATGACCAATATTGCCGTCTTCGTAAGCCTTGCCGGAATTCCAGTCGGCTTCTTCGGAATCGATCTGATAAGAGGTATGACCCATTTCGGTGGTCCACTTAACGTCGTCAAATACGAAGAATTCATTCTCCGGGCCAAAATAAGCCACATCGGCAATACCCGAAGCTTTCAAATAGGCCTCGGCACGGTTGGCGATCGAACGTGGATCACGCTCGTAGCCTTCGCCGGTAGTAGGTTCGACAATACTGCAGGTAATATTGATCGATGGCTCATCGGTAAAAGGGTCGAGCACAGCAGTATCGGCATCCGGCATTAGAATCATGTCGGATTCATTGATACCCTTCCAGCCTGCAACCGAAGAACCATCAAACATCTGGCCGTCGGTGAAGCTGTCTTCGCTCAGGCGACTGGCCGGAATTGATAAATGCTGTTCCTTGCCTCTGGTATCGGTAAATCTAAAATCG
>CBDUSZ010000345.1:0-2904 GCA_965370015.1 uncultured bacterium
GTCTGCGCGAAGCTGGCATGTTGATTTCATTTGCCGTGGCTAGCTACATATTGGTGGCATTATACAGTTACAACGCCCTGGACGCGGCCTGGTCACACAGTGGCACGAATAGCGACATTCAGAATTTTGCAGGAGTAGCCGGTGCCTGGATAGCCGACCTGACTTTCTATTTGTTTGGATTCCTCGCTTTCCTGCTGCCCATAATGATTTATTACAATGGCGTTATTCTGGTTAAGACGCGTAATTACAGCGCCGAAGCACGCTATCAAATGCTGGTGATTCGCTGGAGTGGCTTCATCGTCACGCTGATTTCCGGATGTGCCCTGGCGAGTCTGCATTTCTCTGTCGAGCCGACCGCAATGCCGGCAGATGCAGGTGGCATACTCGGTCAGATTACCGGTAACTATTTTTCACATGGTCTCGGTTTTCTTGGCGCCACGGTATTACATATGGCGCTATTTTTGGCAGGCCTGACCTTGTTCTCAGGCATTTCATGGCTAGCTGTGGTAGATAGTGTTGGCAGGTACACCCTAATATTGATCGACAAGATTATTGATCGCTATTATATCATTGTCGATATATTTGAAGGGAAACGAAATCGCTCGCAGCGTGAACAGCTTTTTACGGTACAGAAAAAGAAGCAGGAAAAGCGCAAACCGTTGAAAATTGAACCCGTCGTTCTACAGGTTGAAGAAAGCGGGCGAGCCGAAAAAGAAAAACAAATCCCCCTGTTTCACACCGCTAGCAAGAACGGGAAATCGATTCCACCATTGTCGTTACTGGACGAACCACGGCCTAAGGTCGCTGCTTATAGTGAGTCGGCGCTAGAGGCAATGTCACAGCAACTGGAATTAAAACTGCTCGATTTTGGCATAGAGATTCAGGTCGAGTCGGTATATCCGGGGCCAGTGATTACGCGGTTTGAGATATTACCGGCACCTGGCGTCAAGGTTAGCCAGATCAGCAACCTGGCAAAAGACCTGGCAAGATCTCTTTCCGTGGCGGGGGTTCGTGTAGTTGAGATTATTCCCGGCAAATCCGTTATGGGACTGGAAATTCCCAACGAACACCGCGAACTGGTGGTGTTGAGTGAAATCCTCCGATCGCGTAATTTTGATCAGGCGCAATCGCCACTCACGCTCGCCCTGGGCAAGGATATCAGCGGTAAGGCGGTTGTTGTGGACCTCGCCAAAATGCCTCACCTGCTGGTAGCGGGTACCACCGGTTCGGGGAAGTCTGTCGCCCTCAACGCGATGTTGCTCAGCTTGTTATACAAGTCTACCCCGGACGAAGTACGACTGATTTTAATCGACCCGAAAATGCTGGAACTGAATGCCTACGAGGGTATCCCACATTTAATTGCGCCAGTAGTCACCGACATGAAGGAAGCTGCGAATGCGTTGCGCTGGTGCGTCGCGGAGATGGAGCGCCGTTATCGCCTGATGGCCTCGTTGGGTGTGCGTAATATTTCCGGCTATAACCGTAAGGTACGCGATGCGCAAACTGCGGGCACGCCAATCAAGGACCCCTTATTTGACAAAAAACAGCTACTACTCAATCCGCAAGCTGAACCCGAAGATCTTGATGCACTGCCTTATATCGTCGTCGTAGTCGACGAGTTCGCGGACATGATGATGGTGGTCGGCAAGAAAGTCGAAGAACTTATCGCCCGGCTCGCACAGAAAGCCCGCGCATCGGGGATACACCTGTTATTGGCAACGCAGAGACCTTCGGTTGATGTCATTACCGGTTTGATCAAATCCAATATCCCAACTCGCATCGCTTTCCAGGTATCATCAAAAGTTGATTCCCGTACTATCCTGGATCAGATGGGTGCCGAATCATTGCTGGGTCATGGCGACATGCTGTACCTGCCGCCCGGTACCAGCATACCCGAAAGAATTCATGGTGCGTTTGTCGACGACCATGAGGTGCATGCGGTAATCAGGGAAATCAAGAAATCGGGTCCTCCGCATTATATTTACAACATACTAGAAGAGTCTTCGACGCCAGTACTGCCTGGCGAAGCTGCCAAAAATTCGAATGGCGAGGAGGTCGATCCGCTATACGACGAGGCAGTAGCGATCGTCACGGAAACACGCAAAGCGTCGATTTCGTATGTTCAGCGCCGTTTGAAAATTGGATATAAACGTGCCGCTCGAATGATCGAAGAAATGGAAAACTCGGGTGTCGTATCGATGGTGCAGTCCAATGGTAGCCGCGAAGTGCTAGCACCGCCCCCACCAACTATGGACTAAGGAGTCTCAGACCAAGCCTATGAAATACCTGGTTTTACTATTCATTGTGATTTGCCCTTTGACTTCACCCGCTTTCGCGCAAAGTGCCGAAAAACGCCTGAACGATGCACTCGCTAGTCTCGACAACCTGACCGCAGATTTCAAGCAGACGGTACTCGACGAGGATAAATTAATTGTACAACAAAGCAGTGGTAAGGTAGCCATTCAGCGCCCGGGTAAATTTTCCTGGATTTACACCGTGCCCTACGAGCAGCAAATTATCGCCGATGGTAAAGAACTATGGGTATACGATGTGGATCTCGACCAGGTGACAGTAAAGCCGATGTCAACTGGTCTGGCATCGGCTCCGATCATGATTTTGATGCGCGATAGTAATCTTGCTGAAGAATTTAATATCAGTGAAGTAGGGCAACGAAAATTTTTATATTGGGTGGAACTCGAACCCAAATCACGGGATATGGACTATACCAAAGTATATATCGGTATCGAGGACGGTGTCGTCAAAGCGATGGAGTTGCGCGATAAATTTGGTCAGAGCACGCAAATCGTATTCGAAAATCTACGCTTGAATGTGGTGCATAACCCAAAAACATTTAAATTTGTACCGCCCAAAGGAGTAGACGTATTTGGTGTCGGCGGTTAAAAG
>CBDUSZ010000346.1:0-2904 GCA_965370015.1 uncultured bacterium
ACTTCGATCGCCGTGGGTGCACGAAATCCAATTGAAATGGTCAGGCAGTCATCCAGCGCAACGCCGTGATGCGCAATACCGGGCGGCAGATATAACATGTCACCGGGGGACAGTATCGCTTCCTGATCACCTTTAAAATCCTGCAAAATTGCCAGGTCAAGAGCAGAAATCAAGGCTGGATTGTCTACTCTGAAGTCGCAATATTGCCATTTTCGCTTGCCCTGAGCCTGCAGTAAGAACACATCATATTCATCAGTATGCGGACCTACAGAACCACCGGCGGGGGCATAACTCACCATTAAATCATCGATACGCCAGTCAGGGATAAATCGAAACTGATCAATCAGCTCAGCGAGCTCCGGAATCCATTTTTCGCATTCGGAAACAAGCAACGTATAATGTGTTTCTGGCAGGGCAAGAAAATCTTCTTCCTGAAATGGCCCATACGACAATTGCCAGGGTGAATCCTGGTGTTTTTCGATGATCAGTCGGCTGTGAACTTCATCCTCACAGGCGAGTCCAGCCAGTTCTTCCGGGCTGATCGGTGATTCAAAGTCAGGAATTGCACGCCTAATTAAACAGGGCCTTTTCTGCCAATACTGCTGAATAAACTCAGACCGCTCGAATCCTTGCAGTTGACCGATCATAATTTAATTGCCGAGAACCTGGTTGACCCTGATTTACCGGCTAAATTTCACGAGCCTGAAAATCTGCATTGCCAATATAAGAATCCGGTGTCATCTCGATCAACTGTTGTTTGGCATGTTCGGGGATATCCAGATCTTGCACGAATTCACGAATGATCTGAGCATTAATTTTCTGTCCGCGAGTCAGGGCTTTGAGTTTTTCATACGGCTGCTCAACACCATAGCGGCGCATCACTGTTTGAATAGGCTCCGCGAGTACTTCCCAGTTTTGACTTAAATCCTGACTAATAGCAGCATGATTTACTTCAAGCTTTGAAATACCCCGTTGCAGGGAGTCCAGCGCGATCAAACTATAAGCAAAACCACTGCCCAAATTACGCAATACGGTGGAATCGGTCAGATCACGCTGCCACCGGGAAATTGGCAGTTTCTGTCCCAGGTGACCTAGAATTGCATTCGCAATGCCCAGGTTTCCCTCGGCATTTTCAAAATCGATTGGATTAACCTTATGCGGCATGGTGGATGATCCAACTTCACCGGCAATCGTTTTTTGTTTGAAATACCCAATCGAAATGTAGCTCCATATATCACGACTAAAATCAAGCAAGATGGTATTGCAGCGACAAAGCACATCGAATAATTCTGCGATATAGTCATGCGGTTCGATCTGCGTGGTATATGGGTTAAATCGAATACCCAGGGATTCGACGAACTGTTTCGCGAGTTTCGGCCAATCTACGTCAGGATAGGCACTTATATGGGCATTGTAGTTACCAACCGCACCGTTAATTTTCCCTAACACGTCGAGTTTGTTAATTTGCGTAATCTGCCTTTCCAGGCGATAAACCACATTGGCCATTTCTTTACCCAGTGTAGTAGGGGAGGCAGGCTGTCCATGGGTACGACTCATCATCGCTACATCAGCGTGCTGATGAGCCAGTTTTCTGATTGCTTCGACAACCTGCTCAAGGGCGGGCATAAAAACCTGATCTATGCCGGTTTTAAGCATCAATGCATGGGACAGGTTATTGATGTCCTCCGAAGTGCAGGCGAAATGAATAAACTCCGTAATCTTGCTTAACTCTGATGAATCCGCGACCTGTTCCTTGAGAAAATACTCCACCGCCTTTACGTCATGATTGGTGGTCTTTTCAATTTGCTTAATTCGCTGCGCATGATTGAGATCAAATTTTGTAATAATAGTCTCGAGCAGGTGATTCGCAGCTTCAGAAAAAACTGGGACCTCAACGAACTCTGGATTAACTGATAATGCCTGAAGCCAACGAATTTCAACCAGCACGCGGTGACGCATTAGTCCGTATTCACTGAATATAGAACGCAATGCCTCGGTTTTTCCAGCATAGCGGCCATCGACCGGGGATACGGCAGTAAGGGGAGTTAGTTCCATCGTTCATACAGGTTGTTTTAAAACCAATATTCTACATGATATTGGATCAGCGCAAATGGCTTTCGCGCCGGCTGGAACTTATAAATTTTAATATATCTGGGTCTGGTTTTTAGCGCTTAACAGGTGCGGATACCTGAAAAGATTTATGGCTAAATATTAATGCTTTACCGGATTCGTATTCCTTTTCGCTGATAACTTCTTCGTTCTTCAGGCGCCGAAGTTCCTGTAATTCCCGAGTCAAATATTTAGATTGGGAAAAATTCTTTTTCGCTTTTTCTTTTTTAACTTGCATCATAAATCGCGTTACAAACTTACGCAAAGTATTTTTATTCGGATATTTATTAATAACCTCAATAAACTTAACACGACCATACTGGCTTTTGAAAACCACTTTGTCGTAAGTATTGTGCATAAACATTAACAGGGATATCGCCGTTGCGGAAATAACAACTATCAAAGATATGTTGTATTGGCTAGACGGTAGGAATAAATCTGCAAACCAACCAAGATATATCATCACAACACTGATAAGGGACAATCCGATTGATCCGTAAAGCCAGTTCCAGGCGGTTTTTCTTTCGCGAAAAGGACGCGGATCGAGGAACGACAGGTCGATCCTGTATTTATATTTCCTTTTGTGTTTATTTTTTATCGATTGGTAACAATGATGGTCGTTAAAAATAGTTATCTTTCGGTAGATACCGCGGATCTTGCTCGCCTGAATAAATTCGAAATTAATTTTTTCGATCGCTACCTTTTCTTCGTCGCTAAACCATGTGGTTTCCTCAGAAGATTCTAGATCTATTTCGATATTTTCCATTTCAGTCTTGATAGGAGAGTGAGGGTAGC
>CBDUSZ010000347.1:0-2878 GCA_965370015.1 uncultured bacterium
GGCTTCGATTAGTTTCAATTTGAAATTTTGGGCTTGCATTTACACGGTGAAGTGATTATGGTTCTTGCTAGTCGCTGTAAAACGACATATATGATCTACCCTACAAAAAACCTTAATAAATTATCCGTAACCGAGGGGATATACATGAAAAAAATTACTTCAACAATTTTGTTGGCGTCAGCTCTGGTAGTTTCTGCCAACACTGCATCAGCAGCTACGCTTGATGAGGTCAAAGGTAAAGGCTTTGTCCAATGCGGCGTATCACAAGGTTTACCTGGTTTTTCTGCGTTTGATGACAAGGGAGTCTGGAGTGGTGTCGACGTCGATGTTTGCCGTGCAGTCGCGGCAGCGATTTTTGACGACGATGGCGCTGTTAAATACACACCTCTTTCCGCTAAGGAGCGTTTCACCGCACTACAGTCTGGTGAAATCGACGTGCTGTCACGTAACACTACCTGGACTGCGACTCGCGATACCGCGCTGGGCCTGAACTTTGCTGGCGTTAACTATTATGATGGCCAGGGCTTTATGGTTCCCGATTCACTGGGTATTAACAATGCCAGTGAACTCAGCGGCGCGTCCGTTTGCACCAATACTGGTACTACGACCGAGCTGAATGTGTCTGACTATTTCCGTGCTAACGGGATGGATTATACGGTTGTCGCTTTCGAAAAGGCTGATGAAGTGGTAGCTGCCTATGACGCTGGGCGTTGTGACGTATATACAACTGACCAATCCGGACTGTATGCACAGCGTATCAAGCTGAAAGATCCGTCGGCGCATAAAGTGCTTCCCGAAGTTATCTCAAAAGAGCCACTTGGCCCTGTTGTAAGACAAGGTGACGATCAATGGTTTAATCTTGTTAAGTGGTCTTTGTTCTGCATGGTGAATGCAGAAGAAATGGGCATTACCTCAGCCAATGTCGGTGCTAAAGCCAACGGCGGCGACCCAGCGGTGAAAAGACTTCTCGGCCAGGAAGGTAGTTTCGGTGAGAATCTCGGTGTCAGTCCTACCTGGTGCAAGAACATTGTTGCCAGTGTGGGCAACTATGGAGAGTCATTTGCACGAAATCTGTCTATTGCTCCGCTGAATATTCAGCGCGGTGTGAATGAGCTGTGGAGTAAGGGCGGACTGCAATACGCTCCTCCTATCCGTTAAACCCTGTCCCGGCAAACGTCCTGCTTAATGCAGGACGTTTGCGTTATAGGGGTCCAAAAACCCTGTAGAGGTTTGCGTCAGGTCATTCATTCTCATTCGCTAGCCTTTATTAACGTGACAGAGACAAATCGTGAATAAAGAAGTATCAGCAGGACCCCCACGGTCAACCACGAAACCGTGGAATGATCCTAAGGTAAGAAGTATTTTTTTCCAGGCGCTATTGTTAACCCTGGTTGTATCCTTCGGCATGTATATATTTGGTAATACTGCCGCTAACCTGGAGCGACAGGGTATCGCCACCGGGTTCGGTTTTCTGCAAACCACCGCTGGTTTTGGAATCATTACCCACCTCATTGAATACACCGAGGACTCCAGTTACGGACGTGCCTTCTTCGTTGGACTGCTAAATACTCTTTTAATGGCTTTTACCGGTATTATTGCGGCCACTATTTTGGGCGTAATCGTTGGAATCTCGCGGCTATCGAAGAACTGGTTGATAGCACGAATGGCCCTGGTTTACATTGAAATATTCAGAAATATTCCACTATTGCTGCAGATTTTTTTCTGGTACTTCGCAGTTTTGCGTGCCTTGCCCGCACCCAGGAATAGTATGAATTTCATGGATAGTATATTCTTCAATAATCGAGGGCTTTACCTGCCATCGTCAATATTGGAGGAAGGTTTTTCAGTAGTTGGCTGGGCGTTTGTTATAGCAATTATTGCTGTCGTCGTAATCGCACGCTGGGCGCGAAAAAGGCAGGAACAAACAGGTCAGCAATTCCATACCGTTTATGTTTCAGTCGGCATATTGGTAGCTTTACCATTACTCGCGATGATTGTGACCGGTTTTCCGCTGAGCTGGGAAATACCGGCACTGAAAGGCTTCAATTTTGTCGGCGGCACGGTCATCATCCCGGAATTTATGTCGCTGTGGCTGGCGTTATCAGTATACACCGCATCCTTCATTGCCGAGATAGTGCGCGCCGGTATCCAGGCTGTCGATCATGGCCAAACCGAAGCATCGCACGCACTGGGTCTTCGATCCGGTCCGACGCTACGCCTGGTTATTTTGCCACAGGCTCTGCGCGTGATTATTCCGCCATTGTCGAGCCAGTACCTTAACTTGACTAAAAACTCGTCATTGGCGACTGCAATCGCTTATCCTGAACTGGTTTCCGTTTTTACCGGAACCATACTCAACCAAACAGGGCAGGCGGTAGAGATTATCTCAATTACGATGGCTGTTTATCTGTCGATATCGCTCGGAATCTCGATGATTATGAATTGGTATAACTCCAAAATGGCCCTGGTGGAGAGATAGAACGCATGACTTCTGAAGCGCAATATTCACCCGGTACCTATCCAGACCTGCCGCCACCAGCCAGCGAGATTGGTGTTGTCGGCTGGTTAAGGCATAACTTGTTTTCCAGTACTACTAATACACTGCTCACCATAATTGCTTTCTATCTGGTTTATTTGCTGATACCGCCGGTACTGTCCTGGGCGTTATTTAATGCAGACCTGAGTGGCGATAGTCGCGAGGCCTGTAACAGCGGCGGTGCATGCTGGGTTTTTATAAAATCCCGGCTAGGACAATTCATGTATGGCTTTTATCCGGCTGAAGAAAGATGGCGGGTCGATACCACGTTTATTTTGCTGGTAGCGTTATTGGTGCCAATGTTTCTCGACAGTTTTCGCTATAAGGCATGGCTCGGGGCAA
>CBDUSZ010000348.1:0-2874 GCA_965370015.1 uncultured bacterium
TTTAAATTTGATGTTTTCGGAAACGCGCATAACCGTACAACTATACGTCGATCAATAGTATCAGCAAGTAAAAAATCCGTTATGCCTATAGCAAGCATTACGGATGTTGGTCGATGTAGCTTTACGGGTTTTTAGCCATTAAATAATGCAATATCGTTTCTGCTGCTGCACCGATAATCCAGCCATAGCCGCCGAGACCTGATTTACCGAAAAAAGCCCGATCAGGCGATGCCACAACTCGTCAACTAGCGCAGTCATGACAAATCCGAAGTAAATCACAGCTCCGCAGGCAGATCTTGAAGAATGCATTACTCGGGTAATTTTATCCCGGATATATGTATCATATTTCCATCGGTTAGCGACCTGTCTTTATTCGGGCAGGCAACTGGGAAGATTTTCATAGGCGACACCAGCATGCAATTCTGAACCGAGCGAAACTACATAATCACGTAGCAGTCTTAAATCCCTACTGTCACGCCACCAGTCAGGATCGATAGATCTACTTTGTAGATAAGTGAGTGGAGGCATTGGTGATTTAGGTCGATTGTCCTCGTCCAGATCCCAGATTCCTAGCCTTCGGCCAATTCTAGGTGCGCATCTGGCTAGTTGATTTTTAAATTTCGCCGGGAACCCGGCAAGAAATCCTGGCGGCAGGCGCGTATTACCACCGTGACAGGTGACGCAATAGTACAGGAAGACCTGGAACGGACTTCCAAATGCAGAGGCTATTGTTTGCCGGTATGAAAAATTTCGGCTGATTTCAGCCGAGTCGCTGTCAAGTCTGAGAATTAGCCCGGTGGGTGTGGTCAGTCCGCTACTGATCGGGAATTCGATACCAATTTTTTGAAAAAGCGCATCCATTATAGCAACTCCCTGTATGGGAGAATCATCAAACCCAGCGAATTTACCGGACGCGGCATCTTCCAGGAGATCAACAACCGCCTGTTCGATTATCGAAAAATCATTCGCAAGCTGGAGACTAACGCCGCCATTAAACTTAATATTTTCTGGTCGGTTGTTATCACCAGATGCCAGCTGCCAATCAAAATTTAAAGTTAATTGCGTTATCAGACGATTATCCCTAAGCCGGCTATGGAGACGTTCGAAGGGTTTGAACAATTGCAGTCCCTTTGCTGTCGTCGGAAATTTTAATGGTCCAATGCGCCCCGACACCGATGTCCGAATGCTTTGCTTGCTTTCGTTGACGTATAGCCAACTCAGGTTCTGATCTAGTTGACCGCTCGACTGTATTTGTAACTCGCCGGAAATATTGAGGAATATTTCGTCTCTATTTTTGTTAATCGTGCATTCGAGGGGTAACCAGCTTTTATTTTTATTACTGGTCTGAAACTCAAAACTACAGTTTCCACGATAATGCTGGGTGGAGATTTTGCCACTAGACGCCA
This sequence comes from uncultured bacterium, assembly GCA_965370015.1. Classification (GTDB taxonomy): domain Bacteria; phylum Pseudomonadota; class Gammaproteobacteria. The sequence goes on from CBDUSZ010000348.1 coordinate 1,407, forward strand.
GTTGATAGAGATAGTCATTTAGTAATTGGATATCGCTGTCGAGCAGAAATTCTTTACTTAGACCGCGCAGCGCTAACTCAGCCGCCCGTTGATAAGTCCAGTAGTGCTGTGGTGGTCGTAGGCTCAGTGGATCGAGGTTGGGTGTCAGTTTGATATCCAGAGTATCCAGATTCGGTGTCCGATTAGGCAGGTCGGCAACAGGAACCGGCAAGCCCCCTGGCCATAACCTGTTCCAGTTAGCCCCTAACACTGGCAGCAGATGATCACGAATTAATGGCGAATCGAATAGAGGGCGAGGCAAGGACGCAAGTCGATAATGCAGCATCGCGAGGAAAACACTCGCCCGGCAACTGCGTCCACCATCAGCGTCTATCCCGCACCCTTGCTGCCAAAGTTGTTGATAAACTGAAAAAAGACTGGCTCGGTCGGTAGCGCTATCGAAACGACCTGCCATACCGAACGGGTGACCGGTAGGTACACCGTGATAGCGAGAATGATACTCGCCAATACGTCTGGCGATCAGAATATCGTGATTAGTTTCACTCCAGTCGGAACGCGGAAAAATTGGTGCAGCGTTTTGGTGGCAGCTCGTACAGAGCACCCGGTTAGCATACTGAACCAGGGGCTTTTTGTTTTTTGCGTAGTTTTTGACTGTCTGAAATTCGAACCGGCCGAGTGACTCGTTATAACTGATTACTTCTATAATTTCGGCTTTTTCCTGATAACCCAGGAACAGCCGGTCCCTGGTCAGACTTCGATGCGCTGATTCTGAGTCTACCGTAAGCAGCAGACGTGGATAGCGAAAGAAATCGGGTCTTGCGGCATCGCGTTGCAATGACCTGCCTTTTGGGACGAGTACCGCGACAATTTTTTCCTGGTCGAATTCTGTCGAGCCGGGTTGACGACCGGATATCCTGTCTAATATTTTTTCAAACGGGTAGGGCACATCATACTCAAATCCCGTCGAAGTTTGTTGGCTAAATATTTGATCAAAAAGAGAATACCCCGTTTCAGGGAGATTATTATTTATCGGTTTACGCGGTAATTCAGGATATGTGTCGAAACCTGAACGGGTTGATCCTTCAGCTATGATTTCAGCGCCCAGGACAGGGTATAGCAATGCGGCGGTAGCGAAGCAGGTTGCGATCACAATTACCTGGAAACACTTCATAAACCCGGTTTTATTCATACTCGATATTGGTTCAATATCCGAATATCGAGAGAATAATAGATTTGTTGCCGAATCTGTAAATTAAATACCCAGGGGCCTGTCGGAATTAATCGGGGCCACTCATAGAAGGTTGGGTTGAACTCGCCTAAAGCGCCTGCTTCTTGGTTCGAAACTCAGCTTCAGTAACCAGAACCTGAACCAGATCTATTCCTAAATCGCTGCAATAATACCAATTTCGACTAAAAGGTCAGGGGATGCAAGCCGTGCTTCAATACAGGCTCGTGCCGGCGCATCGCC
>CBDUSZ010000349.1:0-2865 GCA_965370015.1 uncultured bacterium
GCTGTATAATGCCACCAGTATGTAGCTAGCCACGGCAAATGAAATCAACATGCCAGCTTCGCGCAGACGTTGATTGAGGTGTTCGGCGAATATCAGTTTTTGCTCCTGAATACTCGATCGGGATTTGATTCTTGCCTGTGCCACTAGACTCTATATTAATGATACTTGCGACTATTCTACATGATCAGGCAGTCGCTGAGCCATATACAATTGGAAACTCAGAACAATTTACATCGACTTGCAATTTTTGTTTTTAATACCACTTGCAGGTTTATCAACTTTCATAAATTCGTATTTACATTGGCGGACGAACAATTACTATGATTGGCCATTTTGTTCGCTCGCTAAATTTCAGGAAACAATATGTCTGACAAACAACATCGCCGTGTGATTATTTTAGGTTCTGGGCCTGCAGGTTATGCGGCGGCGGTGTATGCCGCCCGGGCTAACCTGAAACCAATGGTAATTACCGGCATCGAAGCCGGTGGTCAGTTAATGACCACGACCGATGTCGATAACTGGCCGGGTGACGTTGAGGGCCTGACCGGACCGGTATTAATGCAACGCATGCAACAACACGCGGAACGCTTCGACACTGAAATCGTTTTTGACCATATCCATACCACATTTTTAAATGAAACACCAAAACGCCTGATTGGTGACAGTGGTGAATATACCTGCGATGCGCTGATCATTGCTACCGGCGCCAGTGCGATGTATCTGGGAGAACCTTCAGAAGAAAAATTTCAGGGCAAGGGTATCTCAGCCTGCGCCACCTGCGATGGCTTTTTCTTCAAGAACCAGAAGGTTGCAGTCATCGGCGGTGGCAATACCGCGGTCGAAGAAGCGCTATATTTATCTAATATCGCCAGCCATGTCACCGTCGTACATCGCCGGGATGCGTTACGATCGGAAAAGATTTTGCAAGATCAGCTGTTCGAAAAGGCTAAAAATGGTAACGTCACCATCGAATGGTTTAACGTATTTGACGAGGCGTTGGGTGACGATTCGGGCGTAACAGGATTGCGAATTCGCGATGTGCGTGACGACACAACCAAAGACCTCGATTTAATGGGTATTTTTATCGCTATCGGGCATAAACCCAACACCCAGATATTCGCCGACCAACTGGATATGGTAAACGGTTATATCACGGTCAAAAGTGGCACCGATGGCGATGCGACAGCAACCAGTGTAGAAGGGGTTTTCGCAGCGGGAGACGTGATGGATCATGTTTATCGGCAAGCCATCACCTCCGCTGGATCGGGTTGTATGGCGGCACTCGATGCCGAAAAGTACATGGACGCTAACCCGGAAAATTCATAAATTATGCACGATCTCGCTTGTCTATTGATTCCACAAGAAATATTTCCTCAGTCGCCCGTAATCACTGATATGGGACTTGTTCGGATATTTCCTTGTGAAATCAATATCCTGCGCGATCTTCGCGCAAATTTATGAAATTTCCGGGCTAAAGGGTAACTCCGCGAGCAGGGTTTGAAAGTCAGTGTTTATCACAGCTTATCGGAAATAGACGAATCCGCCTGGGACTCGTTAGGTGATCCCAGTTATCCATTTACCCGTCACGCCTTCCTGTACGGGCTTGAGAAGCACGATTGCCTGGAACCATACGGATGGCACCCGGTTTACTTTTTAATCCATCAGACCGAGGCCCTGGTCGCTGCCCTGCCCTGTTATATTAAAACCAATTCCTACGGCGAACTGGTATTCGATCACGCCTGGTCGCAGGCCTACCAGCGTAGCGGACTGGATTATTATCCCAAACTGGTAACTGCCATACCCTATACCCCGGCGACAGGCGAACGATTCCTGATTAACCAGACGTTAGTTGCCGACGACGAAGACGCGCAGAACTATCGGCTGCTGCTCAGTAGCGCCGCTATCAAATTCTGCGAAGAAAACCGACTCAGCTCGTGGCATATACTTTTTGCCCATGAGTCGATACTTCGAGAGCTGGACAGCAAGACAATTATGCTGCGAAGTGATATTCAGTTTCACTGGCAAAATCATCAATACAGCGATTTTGACCATTTTCTCAGCAGTTTAAGTTCGCGTAAGCGCAAAAATATTCGCAAAGAGCGCCTTACCGCCAATCAACATGGCCTGGAGATAAAAATGCGCGAAGGCCACGAGCTTGATGCGGACGAATGGTCCAGAGTTCATCAATTGTATGCCGACATATATCAGCGCAAGTATGGTACCGCGACGCTAAGCCGTGAATTTTTCCAGCATCTCGGTCAATCACTCGGAGATCGGGTGCTGGTGGTAAGCGCTGGCGATGGTGATGGAATAGTCGCTACATCCTTATTCCTTCGCAGCGATAGCCACCTCTATGGCCGCGTCTGGGGATGCGAAGGTTATGCACGAGATATGCACTTCGAGTGCTGTTACTATCGGGGCATCGACTACTGTATCGCCAATAATCTGCAATGGTTCGATCCCGGCGCCCAGGGTGAACATAAACTAAGCCGGGGATTTTTACCGCGCAAAACCTGGTCAGGGCACTGGATAGGCCAGTCAGAATTTCGTAGCGCAATTGAGAGGTTTCTTCGACAGGAGAATCGATACATCGATGAATACCAGGCCCAGTTAATGCAGCATTCGCCGTATCGACAAGCCGAAAAATGAAAACACTGCATGATAATATAGATTAACTGTAGCCGTTAACTAGCTGTATTTAAATGAATTTTAGTTTCAATCAATCACGGTGCTAATCCCAATATGATTCCCTGGCTCGATCCAGACAATCCCCCCTACTTTCCAGATACAGAAACCGCTTTGCAAGAACCAGCCGGTTTACTCGCAGCGGGTGGAAAACTCAGTATCGACTGGTTACTGGTCGCC
>CBDUSZ010000350.1:0-2836 GCA_965370015.1 uncultured bacterium
ATTGTGTTGGCAGTATAGGTTCAACTAGTCGATGAAACACCCGTGCTATCTGAACCCGGGCAGTAAGCCGCCAATGCCTGCGCCGACTGCGACCAGCGCAAATGATGCGAGATCGAGCCCGGGGAGTGGGCCTCCGCCGTAGCCAAACATCGCGAGCAGAGCAACACCTACACAGATCATCATTGCACCGCTTACCTGCCGTACAGACGATGTAATGGGAGAATCGGGGCGGCGCCCACTTTGCTCTAACGGCGAAAGTAACAAAGCAACGGGCACCAGCAATCCGAGCAAAATAATCATCCAAATTGGACGCGAAAGCCACCAGCTTATGGTGCCTGGCTCGAACCCCAGACCTGTTCCATCCGCGAGGTAAAGCAGGGCAACCAAAATAACCATTACGGTAATGTGCCAGAGATACACAGTCATGATCATGCTGTTTATTAACACCGTCAGTGTCCACAGACGCAAACTCTTCAAAGCGCGTCGCATAGGATTCTCGAGCGTCAGCAGCAGGCCAAACTGAAAAATTCCGAGCACCAGCAAGGTGATTTTTGGCGGAGTTGTATTGGACAAACTTTCATCCGCAAAACCGACCATAGCCAATGGATATGGACCGTGAAAAACAAGCAACCATAAGGCCAGAAGAGCAACTGCCGAATAAAATACAAGCTGCCTGGCGTCGCCCATGCGACCATCTCGCCAGGCGAACCCCAGATTGTGAATGGCGAGCCATACCCAGAAGTAGTTACCCCAACCGAGCCAGCGCATCTCCGTGCAGAAGTAAGCGACATCGGTAAGGACTGCGATCGCAACAAGAATCCAGAATGAGGCGAATCCCAGGCGTCTCCACAGGGTGTAGGTTATCGGTGCGAGTATGACTACCATAATGTAGATGGCGAGAAACCAGGTGGGAATCAGAGAAGCCTGAGAGGCTAATTGAATAACCGCTGCATCGACACCGAACGAGTACATGATCACGGTGATTACGGCCCACACAACGAGCAATAGTAGCAACGGTGCAACCAACCGATACAGTCGTACCGATAGCCAACCCGCGTATCCAACGCCTTTACGTTGCGCGCTTTCCAAAGAAACAGCGTTCGAATAGCCGCCAACGATAAAAAAGATCGGCATCACCTGGAATATCCAGGTGAGCCATTGTGTTAGCGGCTGAATTTTAAATAGATGTTCGCTCGTCAGCGTGCCGTCGGAGTAGTATGCAGTCGAAATCAACCAGTGCCCAGCGATAACGATGAGGATCGAGACAGACCGCAGAAAATCAACATATCGATTTCTGTCTTCTGGTGTCCGCGCCGCCATGTTACTAGCCTGGTTCCAGATTCGCATTCACGCCCTCCGTTGATGAGGTATTTGAAGTCGCAAAAGCCTGTAACCGACCGCGACTTTATTCAACTTGGTGTGTTCAGCTACTTCAATTTTTATCTATAGCCACAGTACAGCGAAAAGCGATATATTGCACCAGGATATAAGTGAGCACGGATCACTAATAGCTGCCATTCATTTCGCTGATAAAAACTTGTACAAACGGCGCAATCCCTCACATATTAGAATTCCACTTACAGCCGTAACCTGCCATTAGCCGATTTTAAGAGTGCCTGATTTTTAATTGTTAACTATCGGTGACGAAAAACTGTAGTCTGCTATCTTATATCGAAACTTGAGCATGTATTAGGCAGTACTAATGAGCAATTCAGATCCAAATCGCCATAATTACCTTGATGATCTACAGGCTATATTGACAGGATCGCTGATTGTGGCCATAGGACTGGTTTTTATCAAACAGGCCGGATTGCTTACCGGCGGAACAGCCGGCCTGGCATTTTTGATTCACTATTCAACCGGGCTCAACTTTGGCCTCATCCTTTTTCTTGCCAATATTCCTTTCTATTTGCTATCACTCAAGCGCATGGGGTGGGACTTTACGCTAAAGACAATTGTCACGGTATTGATGGTATCTTTGCTAATCGAAAGCATACCCTTGGTGATCAATATTACAGAAATTAATTCGTTTTTTGCTGCTGTTGCTGGTGGCCTGTTAATGGGGGTTGGCATGTTGATACTATTCCGCCACCGGGCCAGCATGGGCGGTTTCAATATTCTGGTTCTCTATTTGCAGGAGCGATTTGGTTGGCGTGCCGGTAAAGTACAAATGGTGCTTGACTGCGCTATTTTGGCTGCTGCCTTGTCTATTTTAACCCTCTGGTTACTTATCGCTTCAATCCTCGGAGCGATACTTCTGAATTTCGCACTGGCGGTTAATCACAAGCCTGGTCGTTATACGGCATTCTAGCTAAGTGCTATGCAACGCTTGTCAGAGGATCACCCTAATTTATCTGTAAGTCGTCTTCCACCTTAACAATTATCCAGATATTCAACTATCTGTACTGTTTCCGGTCAGATGCTGAGCTTTGCTAGTGACGAATTTGGTTACCCAAAGAAGGGTGACTTACGCGAGCAGCAATCCACTAAATCCATTTTTTAATCGGTCGCAGCTTTTTTAACCGGTTTAGGTATTGGTAGCTCTATTTGTTGAGTTTCATCAAAATCAGGAGTGTTTTTATCCGGGGCAGAATAGACGCCGGCAATCGCTATCAGGCTTTGAATCGTACACGTCACTTTACCTATCATCATGGGTTGATTGGGCGTCACATATCCTTCTTCGAAGCTGACCAGGCTATCATTATCCACAATATAGATGCCATTAGTTGAACCCAGGTCGCGAAGGTAGATCCTTCCATTTTTTATTTTCAGCTCGGCATGTGGTCTGCTGACAGTGGGAGAATTTATATAGATATGGCCTTCCATACAGACAGGC
>CBDUSZ010000351.1:0-2829 GCA_965370015.1 uncultured bacterium
ATGCATATATGGTGGGGTATAGGCGATGTACCTGAGTGGTGGTGTACGAAACTTTCCCATGTCCCACTTGTTTTTAGTGCGATAGTAAAAACCGGCGTCGTCCTTGATGGTGCGATACATTTCCTCGGTGGAACCCTTGGCGTACTGCTCGAAGCGGAAGGTGATTTGCGCCATGCCATCGTCGTCCCAGCGCGCTGCGGTGGGAACCCCGACGTTGTAATAACGCTCGTCGGTGGCGAGCGGACCGTTATGGCATTCGATACAGTTTGCCTTGCCTTCAAACAGTTTTTTGCCACGCAACTGCTCCTCGCTCAAAGCCGTTACATCACCCTTGAGATAAGCATCCAGCGGGGTATTGTCGGCAATTAACGTCCTTTCGAACGTGGCAATCGCGCGCCAGGCATTCTTGATCAATGGCCATTCATCACCAAACACTTCATTAAAGCGTTTTTTGTATTCAGGTATCAGGGCCAGGCGTACTTCCATCAGATCGGATTCACCGTTACCGGCGACACCGCCTCGTGCAGCAGATCGAGCCTGGCTCTCCCCCGACGATGCAGAGCCAGCCCAGAATTGCTTTTGCATGAATTGTGAGTTGATGATGGTCTGACTATTACGCCAGTGAACAGTGCCGGGATAGCCGCGTGAAAAGTCTTCGGACCAGGCCCATCCCTGTGCCTGATCGTGGCAGCTTGCGCACGAGATGGAGGCATCTCCGCCGAGACGTGGGTCGAAGAACAGGAGCTTACCCAGCTCGACCTTTGCCGGTGTAATCTTGTTATCCGGTGGAACCGGCATTTGCGGTAGCGGCGCCAGGGGTGGGTTGACCTCGCCTTTGCCGGTTGATACCACTGTCATTTCGGCAAAGGCAGATACCCAGGCCATAGATACGGCGATCGCGATGCTAGCAATTACCAATTTTTGAATAGATTTATTCATTACCTTATTCCTCATGCTAGTTTCGAACGTTACGCCAGTCGGCAATGGCTTCGTATTCAGCCGGGTAGGGTTGATCCCAGACAAACTCCTTACCAGTTAATTTATCGCCCGATAAAGCCTTCAGAAAGTCAACCAGATCTCCCTTTTCCGACTGGGTCAGTTTCAGTGGTTTCATCAGCTTACTCTTATGCGAATCCTGACCACCGCCCTGATTGTAAAATTCCACTACTTCATCCAGTGTCTCGATCATGCCGTTATGCATGTAAGGCGCGGTATACGAGAGTTCGCGCAAACCAGGTGTGATGAATTTACCCATATCCGATCCATCGGCCTTATGCGTTTGCACATGGGCGCCCGGATCGCGCTTCAGGTTGTAGAGGTTTTCAACACCCATGAACAGGCCGTAGGCGAGGAACGCCTGATGGCGCGCCGGATCAAGAAATACATCCAAGTTTTCCGGCACACCGGTGTTATGCGCCTGTCCATCGGTAAAGTTGGCGCCGTTATGGCAGCTAATGCATCCGGCCTTGCCGGTAAATAGCTTCATGCCGCGTTTTGCCGCACGCGACATTTTACCCGCATCAAATGACGAACCTCGTGAAGTGAGGGTTTTCAGGTATTCGGGAATGGCCTTACGCACACTGCCGTTCGAAGGTTCACCGTAACCGGCTTCCTTGAACATACGCACATAAACAGGGTCCTGCTTCAGGCGCTCCTGCATGATGCGCATATCCATGTTCATTAGGTAAGTTTCGGTGAGCATGCCGCGCGTCACATCGTTCAAGTTGGTGCCAAGGCGACCATCGTGATTCCACACTTTTTTGTGTGCGGTGTTGATCAGGGTAGGTGAATTACGAAAATGCTTATTTCCTGGATAACCGGGCGACAATGCATCGGGGTGACTGAATCCATGCTCCGGTTGATGACAGCTCGAGCAGGCTATAGCGGCGTCACCCGAGATCCGTTTGTCGAAAAAAAGCCTCTTTCCCAGCTCGGCTTTCAGCACATCTGTTTTTAGCTGGGGAAGTGGTCCGATTTCCGCGGCCAGACCAGTCATAGCAGCGAGTGCAAGACTCAGGCCGGATACTGCCATCATCAGTCGGCCACGCTTAATGAGTTTAGGACTCATAATGCTTACCTCCAATAGTTATCAATCTCTGAAGTTTTACAGAGGACAAATTCATTAATTGACGAAGCATTAATTGGGCCAACAAATGAATTAATTAAATAAATTTTTAAATAACAATGAGTTATCAACAACGTGAGTTGATTTACGGTGAACAGAGGAGTGTCTAAATCTTTCAACTTATATGAGTTTAAATCGACCAATTGATCGAATCATTCAGCGCGGATTATCGGTTAAAAAACAGGTTCTGAGATGAGTCGAAATCCCAATTTGCAGTGGGGAACAGTGGAAAGCTGATAAACGTAGGAATTTCTCAGGGACGGGTCTGACCGGGGATTAGCTATTTCTGATCATTTGAAAAAGCTCATCTTTCAGATGCAGGCGTATTTTTTTCCTTTCATCGAGGTACTGGTCTGAAGTGTTTTCTATGCCCGTTTCGATGCGAAGCACTTCGTGGTCGATTTCATGATATTGGTCAAATAATCGGGCGAAATGCTGATTGCCCGCTTTTAACTGACGGATCGTCTCACGGTATTCTGGAAACTCATGAGCCAGATCATGTTTTTCATTCAGCATAAACCTGGTCTTCTATTAATTTTCAAGTTTATCTGCGCAATTCACACATAGTGAACTAAAGGGCAGTAGTTCAAGACGAGCGGGCGGGATATCATCACCGCAATTACTACAGCTAAAATATTCGTCCGCGTCAATTCTTTTCAAAGCCATGTTAATCATTGCCAATCCCTGTGCCGCGGTATTACCGA
>CBDUSZ010000352.1:0-2787 GCA_965370015.1 uncultured bacterium
TCGCTACGGCTCCTATTCTCGGACAGGCTCCTAATTATTGGCCAGACTGCAGGAAATGCCAAAGCGCGAAATATCCCGGTACTGAAAAAGGATTTACGCTGTTCGAAATTATCGTCGTGGTCATTATCGTTACGATTAGCGTTAGCGCGATTCTACTATCCACTTCTTTTAGCAGCGGCTCCGGTGATCTGAAAATACTGGGCAAGGATCTCAGCAAAACTATGCGCCTGCTTTATCAGGAAGCTATTTTTGAAAATAAGAACTTCGCTATTTCACTCAAGCATCAGGGGTTTAAAGTGCTCGAATATAATGGTCAGGACTGGGCCGATTCGCAGCAATCTTTTTTTCGTAAACTAAAGCTCAATAATTCGCAGCAGTCGACTCTTATCATAGAAAACCTGGTGGTCGCGTCAGTCGAACAAAGCGACCCTGTGCCACATATATTGATACTGTCGAGTGGCGAAATGACCCCGTTTGAATGGCAAATTCGTGATAGCGATAGTAACACCAGCGTTACCATCTCTGGCGACTTTCTGGGCAATATAATGGCTTCCGAGCCGGTGTCGCAATTATGACTCCGGGAAAGTTATACGGGTTTACATTAATCGAAGTCATGTTTGCGCTGCTCATCGTAGCCCTCACCATGGGTGCTATTGTCGAAACCGGTGGATATGCCGCCAGGCGAACATCGCAGCTAACCGAGAAAACCATCGCCAGCTGGATTGCGCAAAACCAGGTCACACTTTATCGCGCGAAGAAAACCTGGACATCAGCATCAAATAAAAATGGCACGCTAGAAATGGCCAACAGCGAATGGCAATGGAAAATGAAAGTCAGCAAAACCGACGAACCTTTGCTGCGTCGAATAGATGTGGATGTCTATCTGCGAGGGGGCTCGGAAATCAAGGCTAGCGCGACAGGATTTATCGGTAATTTGTGATGCGTATACCTCGCACTGCTGGTTTCACCTTACTGGAAATGGTTGTTGCAGTAGCTATCTTTGCGGTCATGGCCGGTATCGCCTACGGTGGTCTGAACCAAACGATCAGGACCGGAAAACAGGTGAGCGAATCCAATCAACGCCTTTCCGAGTTACAGTTTGCACTTTCTTATTTCAGCCGCGACTGGTTGCAGGTTTCGTCCAGAAAAATTCGCAATCAATATGGAGACGAAGAAAGCAACATTATCATCGCAGACAATAATATTCGCTTCACACATGGCGGTTGGGACAATTTATTACAATCAAAACGCAGCAATTTACAACGTGTGCAATATCTGCTGATCGACGACAAACTGCTAAGACGGCACTGGTTATCACTAGATCAGGGCATCGGCGAGGAACCGTTCGACAGTGTATTGCTGCACAATGTCAAAGCGTTTGAAATTAATTTTATCGATGCCGCTGAAAAGGCGATCGACAATTGGCCTAATGAATTAATACAGGATGCTAGCCGTCCAATTGCATTAAAAATAAGTGTAGAAATCGATCAATTAGGCAAGATATGGCGCTATCTGGAGGTTCCTGATGGTGCGTTGTAGACCGGGCCAGGCGGGAATTGCGTTGCTTGCGGCAATCTTAATCACTTTGACCGCCACCGCAATCATCGTGTCGATTACCCACGAAGAAGCTTTTTCTATGCGAAAAACTGCCCGTATTCAATTGATGGATCGGGCCAGATTATACGCACTGGGGCTGGAAGACTATGCGCAAATAATTCTTCAGCAAGATCGTAAAGACTCGAATGTTGATCACCTCGATGAAGACTGGGCAATAAGCGTTCCCGGGCTACCGATCGAAGCAGGTTTTTTGTCTGGATTTATCGAAGACGAACAGGCCAGGTTTAATATTAACAATTTACTCGTATCTGAAGAATGGCTAAACAGATTCAAGCGATTATGCAATAATCTTGAGCTCGATACGACATTTGTGCCAGCCTTGATGGACTGGATAGATGAAGACTTTGAAGTGCGCTATCCAGATGGTGCTGAAGAGCATTATGAAACCTATCGGGTGGCGAATCGAGCGATGGTTGATATCAGTGAATTAATGCTGGTGAAACATGTAACCGCTGAAATTTATGCTAGTCTTAAACCCTATATCACCGCTTTGCCGACAGCCACAAGCATTAATGTAAATACCATATCGGAGACAGTCTTTCTGTCCCTCGGTGAGAATTTGAGTGCCGATTTATTCAATGAAGAGAGAGATAAAGAAGAATTCAGTAGCATTCAAAATTTTATTGATCGCCTGCAAATCCCCCTCGAAGAGTCGGGTTTGTCAGTGAGCAGCAACTACTTTCACGCCTATGGTCAGGTCAGCCAGGGAGATCTGATGCTTAATCTTGATTCCCTGTTGCATCGCGACGAAAATGGTAACACGCGAGTGATTCATCGAACCCTGGGGCAATTCTAGTGTCGAGATTAATTATTCGATTTCACGATTCATCGCTCGATGCATTAAGCTGGGTAGTCGACCAGGGCGATGGAAACAATATTGCTGTAAAATGGCTGCCCGGTTCAGCGCAACAATTAGCAGAACTGGCAAAAAATCACTCTGCAGTAGTGCTGGTCATCCCGCAGCAGCACGTCTATTTAACCAATTATGCAATGCCTGACAAGGCTTCTCGCCAGGTGCTGTCTGCGATCGAGTATCAAATCGAGGATCAACTGGCGGAGGATATCGAACTCCAGCATTTTGCCATTGGTGATCAATCAAGTAATTCAGTGACGATTGCCGTACTCGAAAAAAGCATCATGCAAAGATGCATCGACTTGATACATAAACAT
>CBDUSZ010000353.1:0-2778 GCA_965370015.1 uncultured bacterium
GATCCCACTTGCCCAGAGCGTAGTTGACGTAGCCTTCTTCCTGCAGGTAGTTGGCCACTGACTTGGCGGATTCCGGCATGATCGCGTTGTAACCCGGGAAACCCATCGCGGTCAGCGCGTGGCTGCCGAGGCCTATGGAGTGCGGGTTACGCCCGGCCATCAACGACGCACGCGATGGCGAACACAGGGCCGTGGTGTGAAAATTGTTGTAACGCAGGCCATTGGCCGCGAGGTTATCGATATTCGGCGTCTTGATCAGGCCGCCAAAGCTGCCGACCTGGGCAAAACCCACGTCATCGAGTAAAAAGATAATGACGTTGGGCGAATCCTTTTTGGGGCGTTTTTCGGCCGCCCACCATTCTTTCGAATCGCTATACTTCTCGGCGATGACACCCCCAAAACCTTCCACATTTTTTGTTTTTACGTCTTGCGCAATTGCTATTTGAATCGAGGCTAACGAGCTTAAAATGATACCTATTATTATTTTCCAATTCACAATTTTCTCCTTAAAATCAGTTGTTTTGAAAATTAAATCAGGTTGTCGAGGTTCAGACACTGCACTCCACCGTGATACTAACTTGACAAGGACGGGTTAAAATTGATTGAAATAAAATTAGCTTGAGTTTTTCACTACAAACGGTTCGACAGCGCTTTAGATTCCCTGAGTTAAGCCGACCCGAGTATAAACCCACCTAACCAAATAATTAACATAATTTTCCTGCGGGAAATTTAATTGATCTGAAAAAATGAGCAATTGGTCTAACCCTGCCTGGATAGTTTTAGATAATTATTGGTTTTAGATTCAGGTACTACTCTAACCGCCATATTTGTTCATCCAGGCCCTGACTTGCGGGGCGTTCGCCGCGATCGAAGCAAGCAGCGACAGGTAGCGGTGGATGCCGTCGGTTTTTCCGCTTTTATCCATGTAAGACACTTGCAGAAACGACAGCTCGAGGTTATTCGGCCAGCGTTTACTCGCCTCGTCGATGACTTTCATCGCCGCCTCGGTTTGACCGCGCGAGTCCAGCGCGACGGCATAGACGTAAACATGTCTGGGGCTTGAATCCTGCTGCCCGGTCGCCGTTTCAAAAAACTTGAGCGCCTCATTTTTTTTACCCGATCGGACCAGAAACAGCCCATAAGCGTGATTTGTATTTGCGCTGTCGGGAGCCACCTGCAGGGCACGAAGCAATAGTTTGCGGGCTTCAGGATCCCTGCCGCTAGACCGGTAAAAATCGGCTAAATTGATCAGCGATGGCACATAATGAGGCTCGATTTCGAGCGAGCGCAGATAAGCGTTTTCTGCCAGTATGCTATACCCGAGACGGGCTTCGAGGTTGCCGAGGGTGAGCTGCCCGGCGGGCGTATCGGCATTATAATCGAGTGATTCGCGGTACTCTTCAATCAGCTTGCCGAGTTTCTCGGCATCCTTGCCAGTGAGTTGGGGCAGCGCGTCGGCGAGCACACTGGCGACTTCGAGGCGAATCACCTTTACCGGGTCTTCGATTAGTGGTTCTAATAATTGCCAGCGCAGCGCAACCGGCATCGCCTGTAACGCGCTGACAGCGGCACGGCGTATCAGCGGGTCTGGATTAGCCAGTTGGCGCGAGGCCGATTCAACCGCCAGGCGCGATGGGAATCCCGCGAGCTTGCTGATTAATGTCGCCTGCCGGATCGGCGCCAGACTCAACGCGGGTGGACTCGAGGCATAGTTCTTGAACATCAGCGAATCCTGCTTATCCAGCCCCTGGTTAATCGCTGCCCAGATGTTTTGCGATTCACCCATGCCCCACAAACTCATTGCCTTTATTGCCCATTGATCGGTTTTGCCCTGATGGCAAGTCGTGCAGGCGTTCGGTGCATTTGAACTTGCCGACAGCCGCGGTTCGGGAATCGTGAAACTGTGATCGCGTCTTAAATCGACGGACATGTAAAGTCGCTCGGGCATATGGCAGCTCACACACTGCGCCCCGCTAGACCCGGGTTGGTGGTGATGATGAGCCGGGGTATCGAAGCTGCTGGCTTTGTGGCACTGGGAACAGAGTGCATTGCCCTGCGCTATCAACTTGCCGGAATGGACGTTGTGACAATTGCTGCAGGTCACAGCTTTCTGCTGCATTTTGCTCTGCAAAAATGAACCCATGACAAAAACCTCGTCATCGATCTGGCCATCGGCAAAATAGAGCCCCCGGTCGAGCAATGCGAGGCGGTACTGGTCGTGAAAAGCTGCCAGTGGCATTGTATCTCCAATCGACGAGCGTCGCGAATGACATCCACCACAGGTGTCGATGTAATCCTCGTTTTTGCTGCCGGAGGGTGAGGCGATATCATCGTCTCCACGGAAAGACCAGGAAAGGGCAGGTATTCGCAGCATGGCAAAACCCGACTTACCCGCACTTAACTGATTCGCCTTAGCCAAGGCTACATGCCCTGAGGCAGGCCCATGGCAGGCCTCGCAACCGACACCGATTTCGGACCAGTTTGTATCGTAACTTCGATTTGCCGGATCGAAGTATTTGCGTACATTGGTGTTGTGGCATTCGATACAGCGACTGTTTGAATTCTGGAAGTGGCGCGTCCAGTAAAACGGATGCTCCGCATCGATATCTTCATTGGCCTGCAGGTGATACCAGCGCTGCCCACCCTGCTCTGCAACCCTGCTGTCCCAGGCCAGATTGAAAGCTTGCAGGTGGCCCTTGCCAATATCAATCAGGTATTGCTGTAAGGGATAGTGCCCGAAAGTGTATTGGATCGTGAACAGGCCAGGTTTACCGTCCA
>CBDUSZ010000354.1:0-2725 GCA_965370015.1 uncultured bacterium
GTGAGCCGAAGTCACTGAGCTGAATCTGAATGTCGGCTTTCTGCAGAAAATCAGCCCCCACATTTTTCGAGATTTTCAACAGAATAGGAACAAACACTGGCAACCAGATAGAGTCATTTTAATCATCAGGCTAAAATTGCGAAACGATATATCTGTTTTTTCACATCGAGAATGTTTATGCTTTTCAGTACATCGATGGGACGGAGGGCTCATGGGCGCGCGTAATGGCTTTATCGAAGCGATAGGGAATACACCACTCATTCGTTTACAAGCGGCGTCGGATTCGACCGGTTGCGAAATACTTGGCAAGGCGGAGTTCCTGAATCCTGGGGGTTCCGTCAAAGACCGTGCTGCCTGGTGGATGATTCGTGAAGCCGAGATGAATGGTTCGTTGCAGCCTGGTGGTATAGTTGTGGAAGGCACCGCTGGAAACACCGGTATCGCCATCGCTCATATCTGCAACGCTCGCGGTTACTCCTGTGTCATTTATATGCCCGATAATCAATCTCGCGAGAAGATCGAAATTCTCGAAACGCTTGGGGCTGAGGTTCGTGTCGTACCAACCTTGCCATACACGAACATTATGAACTACCAAAAGCAGGCGGATCGCTTCGCCCAATCACTCGATGGCGCTGTTTGGGTTAACCAGTTTGATAATATCGCCAATCGGCTCGCTCACTACGAGTCGACCGGGCCCGAAATCTGGGAACAGACCGGGGGCGCGGTAGACGCTTTTGTTTGCGCCGTTGGCACTGGTGGAACAATCGCTGGTGTGTCGGAATATCTCAAAGAGCAAAAGGCGGCCATTCGGTCCGTGTTGTTAGACTGCATAGGCAGTGCGCTTTATAATTTCGTGACTACAGGCGTCGCAACCATGAGTGAAGGAACTAGCATTACGGAAGGAATAGGTAATAGCCGCATCACTGAAAACCTGGCTGAGGCAAAGATAGACTGGGCTCTGCAGGTATCTGATCGGGACATGGTCACCATGATCTACCGATTGCTGAGTGAAGAAGGTTGGTTCTTTGGCTCAAGCACAGGAATTAATGTCTGCGGTGCCATAGAGGTAGCAAGGAAACTCGGTCCCGGGCACACTATAGTGACCGTCCTTTGTGACGGTGGGGGTAAATATCTTTCGACCCTCTTCAACAAGAAATGGCTGTCAGAAAGAGAGTTGGACGTTAGCTAAATATTACTCAGAGTTTTTCCCTTCGAGAACCTTTTTTCCCCGAAGCAGACACTCAAATATCTAATTGGCCGGTCTAAATACGGCACTTAAGAGACTTTCATGCTGCTACTCGATTTCTTGTGGAGCGAATTTGGTCGTGATCAGCACAGTCCCGTAGGATGGGCGCAACCCGGTCTTGGTTCGTTGGGCATGACGTACAGTACAATCCCTCCAGGTGCACCATCTTTAAATCCTCGAAGCCATCGATTTATGGGTTTTTGTTATATATGCTTAAACAGTGGTCCCATTTCATCCTGATCGGGAATGACTTTAATTGGAATAACCTATCGATCAAACTCCAAGCTGGTGTCGACCTCTAAAGTGCCTGCAGCCAAAATCGCAGCAAGTTTAAATTCTATACATAGGAAATAGTAGTGGAACACAGTAATAATATGCGTGGGGCATTATTTATGATGGCTTCAATGGCTGGTTTTGTTCTAAACGATACAATGATCAAACTGGTATCTGAGGACTTGGAACTATTTCAAGCAGTATTCTTACGCGGTATTATCGCAACTCTATTGTTGGGGATATTGGCCTGGTACAAAAAAGTAATATTTCACAGACCGGAGCCTGGTGAACTCAAAATTATTGTATGGCGCACCTTTGCTGAAATAAGTGCAACCTTTTGCTTTCTTACCGCTCTCTTTAATATGCCATTGGCAAACGCCACGGCTATTCTACAATTCCTGCCCCTTAGCGTGACACTGGCTGCATCAATATTTCTCGGTTACAAGGTTGGCTGGCGACGTTATTTAGCGATTCTTCTGGGTTTCGTTGGAGTCATGGTCATCGTGCGTCCAGGCACAGATGGATTCAACATTTATTCACTTTGGGCACTCGGAGCTGTTGCTTTTGTGACACTTAGGGATCTTTTGTCACACAAGTTGAATAGCTCGACGCCTTCAATTTATGTTGCCCTGTTCGCCTCAGTTAGTGTCATGATTTTAGCCGGGTTAGCTGGTACAACTCAGGAATGGCGAGACGTTTCACCACAGATTGGACTGTACCTGGCGGCGGCGGCTGGATTTATTCTCATTGGATATGTGGCTGGTATTTCTGCCATGCGTAACGTCGAAATATCGTTCGTTTCCCCTTTTCGCTATACCGTGCTGATCTGGGCGTTATTGCTGGGATTCTTTGTGTTCGGAGACGTACCTGATGTGATCACAATCACTGGGAGCCTAATTGTTGTCGGCACTGGAATTTATACTTTTTACCGGGAACGCAAGGTTTTAGAACATCCGAAATCTAACTGATTCCCGCCGGCCATTTCGATCAAATGCCAGCTATCTGCTTCATCTTTCGCAGGTTCAATGGCCCGTGTGTGCCGTGAAGAGTCAATTTCCCATGCTGGTTGGAACGACCGCTAATTTGACATACCCGAGCTACAAAATAGATTGCTTCAATGGCTCTTGAGTGACGAACCCGGCTATCTAGGAGCATTTTGTGATTGACTGCTAACGAGAAAGCAGTCATTAGTCTTTTTCCTTCCAT
>CBDUSZ010000355.1:0-2698 GCA_965370015.1 uncultured bacterium
TCAAGCTTCCGGTAAACTCTGCCCTCATTCTCGGCCCGAACCGACCTTGGTCAATTCGTTACTGCTCAGCCCCCAAAAATACGGCCGAGGAATACATAAAGACTACTTCTGCCGCCTTCGGCCTGGCCGTAGGCGAAATACAAAGGACCCACAAAGGTATCGAGCCCCAAATAAACACTGCCAGCGGTGATAGTGTTATCGAAAGAGATATCATCTTTATTGTTCCACACGTTCCCGACCTCAATCGAGGCGCCGATATAAGTCGGCATGAGATTGAAATCGAAAATCTGCCGTCGATAATTCGCTGTTAATTGAGCGTAATGTTGTCCGCTAAGTTCATTGCTTTGTAATCCTGACAGCCGCAAGAACCCACCCGCCCGGAACAGGCTCTCTACGGGCGCATTATCATCGGGTGTGGTGAAATAGCTTAGGCCGCCCATAATTGTATTGCGTCCCCATGATTGCGCCCCAAAAACACTGAGCAGCGCCTGATCGTAGTCGGAATCGTCACCTAGCTCTTCACGTGAAGACCGCCACTCCAGCTCACCAAAAATACCTGAGTGCGGAAAATAGAGATTATCCAAATCATCGATACTCAGTTTAACGAAGCCCTGACCTGTATCGAAATTAACAGCCGGCAGTGTTGGATCGCCCACAAGCACGCTGGATTCACCGGTAAACCTTCGCCATCCAAGGCGAAACTCCCCCCAGGTACCGAATTCGCGACCAGCCGCGAGGGTCACACCGCTGCGCTTCTGGCGGAACTCGGCTACCTTGTCTTCTCCCTGAAATAGATCGACGTTTTCTCGTTCCACAAGCACACTTGGATGAACGAAATAGCGCGAACCCACATCCAGTGGCTGATATAGCTCTGCTGATATACTCGGTTCTTCACCCAGGACTACTATGCTGCGCCATTCCCCGCCCAGTTTATTTATCGCGGTACCCAGGTAACCGATACTTAAATTAAATTGATTATTCCCACCAAGATCACCCTCAATACTGAGACCAAACTGTAAGTAGTCAGGACCCCATGAACGTTCTTTTACATGCAAAACCAATCCGGTTTGGCCGTCCTCCTCGACCAGTTCCCACATCACAGCTTGAAACAACTCCAGACCGTAGATCCGTCCGATGTCCGCTTCGAGTAATTCTATATCCAAAGGCTGACCGGTCTGAATGGTAAGACGAGCCTTCAGTACTTCGTCGTCCAGCTGTGACTGATTGTTCAGGTGAACAAAATTAATAACGGGTAACGCTTTATTGGGCTTAGGGCGCGCAGCCACATGTGCGGCGTATGCTTCATCGGATAAGGACAGGTTACGCAGCAGGGTAATCTTTGCAATCGCGGCCTGCTCGCCGATACCAATAATTTCGTTCCCACGGCTAAAATCGCCTGAGGTAATATCACCCAACCCGGGCACAACCAGAATGTCTTCGGACACTAACGTGTGAAGTTGCGTCTGGGTTTCCCGCTGAGTGAGTAGCCCGGTAAGTTGCTCGGCAATCCCTATCGTAGAATCGAGTTCATCGCGCGTTAAAAGGGGCGTACTGATATCCACGACGATTAACACATCCGCTCCCATCTCCCTTACTACAGTCACTGGGAGATTGGACGATATACCCCCATCGACGAGTAACTTGCCTTCAATCTCCACAGGTGCCATGACAGCGGGAATAGACATACTGGCACGTAAAGTCTGAGCCAAATTGCCGGATCCGAGCACCACGGACTCGCCAGTGACGATATCGCTCGCGATAGCGCGAAAAGGGATACTCAGTTTGTCGAAGTCCTTGATTGTCGCTACCGGCAACGCGAGCTTTTGTAGTAAAAGTGCGATGCTCTCGCCCTGAACAATTCCTTGTGGTAATTTAATTTTACCGTCGCCGAATCCCGGTTTGGCCTTAACAAGCGCAAAATCATCATCCCTTTTGCGGTGAAATGACCGGTCTTGCCGAGGGAGGGAGTCACTAAATACACGCTCCCAGTCAATACCATCTATCACCACTTCGATCTCAGCGGCAGACATTCCTGAGGCATACAAACCACCGATTATGGATCCCATGCTGGTGCCGGCGATATAGTCGATTGGGATGTGGCTCTGTTCGAGAACCTTGAGTACGCCAATATGAGCAAACCCTCTGGCACCACCACCGCTGAGCACCAAACCGACCTTAGGTCGTTCTTCGAATTGTGACTGCGCCTGAGCTACCTGAGTCATGAAGGGAACAGGTGTAACAAGGCACACCAGACAGGTGGCCCAAATGAAATGCAATGCGAAGCGCTTTATTTTCATTATCGCATTCCCTTCGTATATAATTTAATCTTCCCGAAAGAAGTACCCAAACAGCTTTAGCAGGAAAGTCATCAATCAACAACTACGACAACATACTGACTGTCGTACGGCATGTAATAGGTGGCGCCACATTGATGCAGCGTCGTGCCTTCGATAACGACCGTGATGCAGCTTGGCGGCAGAGATACAACGTAGATGGTGGTTCTGTGAATCACCCGCCGGGTCGTGTGCCGGGCGACAGCGGCGGGCCTCACCGGTTGGATCCGGGCCACGCCCGCTGGCGCGTCTCGAATGAAGATCCCTGAGTGAAGCGCAGTATCAACAAGCGTGCCTAATATGAGCACACTGCAGCCGATCAGTAACAACTTTAATAGAGTCTGAATCATAGTTGACCCTCCAAT
>CBDUSZ010000356.1:0-2697 GCA_965370015.1 uncultured bacterium
ACCCGGTTTCGCAACAGGCCAACCTGAAAACCCACCTGTGCCGGGTTAGAAAGGCAATATAATAGAAGGTGCTCTCGCAGAGGCGCAGAGCTCGCAAAGGAAAGGCAGTTAAGTATGGAATGGTACTTACTTAAGCCTGTCATTCCTCCGAAGGCATACTGCTGCCCGGAATAAATTTGGCCAGTCTCTTTGGATATAAGGGTAGCAAAATTGATTACTAATATTGGGCCACCAAAACAATTGAACAAGCCTAAAAAGCCCGTCATACCGGCCTCCGAGCCGGTATCCATTGCACAGTGTTTCCTGAACTTCCTGGAGTCTCCGCCTAATGGGTACCGGATCAAGTCCGGCACGACGATTTCTTTTTTTTCGCATTTGCCGTAAAATTAAGTCTCCAATACGAACTGATGCCTTTAACCCCGCTTACATCGATACTTTAAGGCATTTTCCAAAATTTATGCCGGACAGTAGTGGGCTCGGAGGCCGGTATGACGGGGTGCATTGGGGTTGGAATGACGCCGACCTTTATGTGAATCCTCAAGTTATTTCCCCACCTGCTCTAACCGTCTCAATCAAACTTTGAATTTTCGTATGGTGGCTGCCTTCCCAGTCAATTTTGTTACAGCTGTCGCACTGAAAGAAGTCATCGTAGTGTTTTTTGGTCAGGGGTAATAGCTGTGCTGCTATGGCCTGTTTGCTGACGCTGCGGATGATGCCGTTGCATTGCAGGCAGCGTGCGTGTTCGCTTTGGTGATCGAATAAATCGAATCGCTTTAGGACTTCATCTATTTGTTGGCGTGGTTTTCTCGATTTCACCAGGTAGCCGTGGGTAATCGCTTTGCGCATCAATAGTTTTCGGTCGCAGGTGAGTAGCATGCGATTCTGTGTTGCTGAAATATCGGCCAGGGTGGGGTCGTCGTAATCGTTGCGGTAGAGCGTATCGAAGCTGAGCATGCGCAGGTAGGTTGCGAGTCGACCCAGGTGCACGTCGAGTAAAAATCGTGGCTCGACCTGGGTGCTGGGCTGGTTGTGGATCAGCGTGGGGTTATCGAGATTGCTGGATGACGGATAGATACGAATTTGCTCGCCGCCTTCTACCTGGCAGGTGAAATCGACCGACTCATCGTTAACGAAAATCAGGTCGACCTCGGTATGGGGTACGCCGATGGATTCGATCAGGTCTTTCACCGAGCGGGTTTTTTTAATCTCGTAATTGAAGCTGGTATCGCGCAATTTTGTCGATAGCAGTCGATTTAGCTCGGCATAAAAGCGTATGTTAACTTCAACGGGCATGACGGTATCATAATGCATGTTTGATATGCAGGGTAAACTCGGGTGATTTGTTCGATGGACCCCAAGGTGACGAGTATGGGTGAGGATGGTTTTAAGGGACTCCAGATTGGGGTCTGGTATGACGGGCTGCTGTAGCTTGACATTTTATATGTGAATGATATTCTTTATTCGCGAATTGCGAACATAATATAGAAATGAACTTGAAGCCGCAGGACATACTGTTTTTGCTGAAGCTGGTCTCGATTGGGAAAACGCGCTGGTCTTTCAATAAGATGGCGGCTGACCTCGGCATGAGCTCGTCAGAGATACATGCGGCTTCGAAACGTGCACTTGCGGCCGGGTTAGCCATCAAGGAAGGTAATAAAATTCTGCCGAATATTCGCAACCTGGAAGAGTTTTTATTACATGGCCTCCAGTATGCTTTTGTCCCGGAGCGAGGGGCATTAAACCGGGGGATGCCAACCGCTTATGCTGCTGCGCCGTTGGATGCCCACTTTGCGGGGGTTAATGAACCGCCACCCGTATGGCCCGATCCACAAGGTGAAGTCCGGGGCGAATCGTTTTCACCTTTATATAAGTCTGCACCAGGCGCAGCGAAAAACGATGCAATGCTTTATCAATTATTAGCGCTTGTCGATGCTATTCGAGGGGGGCGAGCGAGGGAACGTGATATCGCGAAAAAGGAATTGAAACAGATTTTGGCCATTTCTAGTGAGCAAAAGCAAGAGGTGCCGAAGAGCGAGCAGGACAGGCTCGTGATTGGCGGTGAGATCGAAATTTCACGAGCAGCACTTGAGGAACTGGCACAGCAACATTACATCCGCAGACTTGTGCTGTTCGGTTCAGCGGCGCGGGGCGAACTCAAAGCAGACAGTGACATTGATCTACTGGTTGAGTTTGAAAGCGGCAAAGCGCCCTCGCTAGGTGGCATGGTGGAACTCCAGGAAGCTTTCGTCGCGTTGTTCGGCGGTCGCATGGTGGACTTTGCTACGCCGTCTATCTTGAAGAATCCTTATCGCCGGCGTGCAATCGAAAAGAATATGGAGGTGCTCTATGCGGCCTGAGGAGCGCGATCCGGCTTATTTGTGGGATATGCTAGAAGCTGCGAAAGAAGTAGAAGCTATGTTGAAGGATCGCGATATGGCAGCATTTCTTGCTGATCGAGTACTGTTGCGGGCAACCGAGCGTGGCATTGAGATTATCGGCGAGGCTGCTCGCCGGGTATCGACGGCGTATACCTCGGCCCACGGGGAAATACCCTGGCGTAATATTATCGGCCAACGCAACATCCTGGTGCATGAGTATGGTCAGATCGATCATGAGCTGCTTTACAAAACCGCAGCAGAAGATATCCCCAGGTTGATTCAGCAGATTGAGGCGTTATTGCCTCCGCTGGAAGAAGAT
>CBDUSZ010000357.1:0-2682 GCA_965370015.1 uncultured bacterium
CTCGGTGGCTTGTCGCTTCCCAATGTTCTGCTTACGGAAAAGGCAGCGCTATCCCATCGCGGCAGCAGCGCTCGCGGCTATGCACCGAATTGGTCATTCATCTTCTGAGGCCGCTCATTCCGCGCCATCACCGCCCATCTTCTGGCCGCCTTGCATCATGTCGCCCTGGCCCATCATCTCTCCTTGGCCCATCTTCTCGACCAGCATGTAGACGAACTGGACAGCGGGCACGCTGCCGTTGTTCGCGACTGTCACTTTGGTGCCCTTGGGCGGCATCCGCCAGCGGCTGCCCGGGGCGTAGATGGTGGTGACGCCGGTGGTGTGGTCGGTCACGGTCCACTCGCCCTGAACCCCATTACAGAACTCGTAGGCCTCTATTTCAAATTCCATCGAGGCGCCCGGCGCGAATTCGAACCGCTGCAGGACGACTTTCTCGACTCCGGGGTTGTCGATCGGCCATTCGGCGACGTCCACTCCGACGATGCCCTCCTGCGCCTCGACGGCCTGCGGCAGGGTCAGCAGCGCGATCGCCAAGAACGCTATCAGGCGCAAGCTACGGTTAATGTGTCGCATGTGACTTCCTCCCTGTTAGGAAATTTTACCCGAAGCGATGCTCCGGGATTCGATATTTTAGTGCGCAGGATACTGTGAAACAAATACCGATCTACCGAATGTCCGCTTCTGGCTATAAGCGGACATACTGAGAGGTGCGCCAGAGAGTCCGCTTTACCCCCGAAAGCGGACAGAAATGGGTAGGTCGTGGAATGTCCGCTTATGACCCAAAGCGGACATCCCATCCGGCTCAGATTCTTGACCAGCCGCTAGTGTCGCCTTCTCAGTTCTACTCGAGCAGTTTCTGCGCTGCTAAGTACTCCTCCACCAACGCTTTAGTTTCAGGTCGAAGGTTAGAGACACCTTCATAGGGCTTAGCGTGTGTTTCCTCGCGGTCCGGATACTTTTTCTTGAGAGCCATATGACGTGCCCGCATAGCGGCAAAATAATTTACGCTCCACATTGCTTCGAATTTGAGTGGTCGTTCTTCACGTAGGTCGCGGTACAAATTATAAACTGGCACCTTAAATGCAGCAGTGCCGGGCGCCGGCCAATGCACCTTGAACTGCTCCTTGACCGTTGCAGCAAGGGTGGGTCCATTATAGATATGCACATAATCACGTCGACCATGCAAATCGCCATTCAGTAACAACGAAGTCTGGTCAACACCATCGATAACCCGGTCGCGCGGTATATGTTTTGTTGCTCCTGTAATTCGTGCAATCGTTGTATAAAGATCAGAAACGTGAATCATGTCGCCAGCAACAGAACCCGCTTTAATTGCTGCAGGCCACCGAATGAACGCATCCACCCGCACACCACCTTCTGTTGTTTCACCTTTGTGGCCGCGATAGATCATATCGGTAAAACCAGAGGCGCCAAGGTACTGCTTCATCGGACCGTTATCGCCCATGATGGCAATAAAGGTGTTATCTGCTATACCCAGTTTTTCTACTTCGTCAAGAATTTCGCCTATCCAGCCGTCAAGTTCCTGCATACGGCCAACCCATGCGCCACCATTGGGTGTAGGAGGCCTGTTGCTATGGGGGTTAAATTCAACAGGGATCATTGGCCAGTAATTTAAAAAGAAAGGCTTATCATCTTCAGCAAGACGGCGCAGCTGATCGAGTGCCTGTTGTTGAAAACGCTCGTTCATCTTGTCCCAATAGGCATAACCCAGTTCTTCTCCGGGCTCTACTCCCCATTCTATTGCCTGTTCACCTTTCTTGCCATCTAAGCTGAGTGCCCAACCTCTAGGACGAAAGTTTTTGTCGAGCACATAGTCCAGTTTTTCTGATTGTGGCGAAACGGAGTGTGCCTGTAACTCTGTTTCCGCATCTGTCGTCATAAAGCCAAAGGTCGCCTGATTGTGCATAGCGAAACTGGCGACATCAAAGCCCTGGTTGTGCGGATAGGCCTGCTCAATATCCCCCTGATGCCATTTGCCAATGTGCACCGTGTTGTAACCTGACTTTGATAGCAGTTCAGCAATAGTAACTTCATCTTTATTTAGACCACTGCCTTCGGGTGGAACAACCTTTGGCTCAACCATGTGGCTACGTATAGGTAAACGCCCGGTAAGAAAAGCTGCGCGAGTCGGTGTACACGAAGGCTCCGCATACATGCGGCTGAAAGTTAAGCCCTGCGTGGCAAATTTATTGATATTGGGGGTTCTGTATCCACGTACGTTGTTCAATACGGGTGAGCCTAATTCACCCAAGCCAACGTCATCGATCAGGATATAAATAATATTCGGCTTCTTGCCGTTGTTCCTTTGCTCAATCGCCGCGAGCTTCGTATCAATTTCTGTATCTTCTGCGGCCCATTTCTCACCGTGCTGGTTAAGAAGTATGTAGTGCTCCGCGTCATGGATGATCGGCTTGTCCTGCGCCAACGCTAAGGACGTCGCCGCCATTGTAGCAATGACAAAGGCAGAGGCCTTATATCCAAATTTATTCAACATCATCGTGCTCCCCTGGTTCAAGTTAGTTGTTCAAGATACACAAAAAATTCCGATTGGGATAGTACCGGGTTATTGGCCAGCAGAACGAACTGCGGCTGGTCAATGGGCAGCTCAGCAATCGCCAGCGACATCATTTTGGCGTGCTGATTGGCGATGAGATTCATGAC
>CBDUSZ010000358.1:0-2666 GCA_965370015.1 uncultured bacterium
TGACGACCAGTAGAATGATGGGGTATATCATGGCATTGACTATTCGGTCCTTAAGTTCCTTTTGCGCTTCAAGATAGACTGATAACTGCTGAATGGATGCATCCAGGTTACCGGACACCTCGCCAGCCAGGATCATGCTTAAATAAAGACTACCAAATAATTTTTCATATTGGCGAAGCGCTTTTGATAAGCTACTGCCTTCACGTATATTGCGCTCTACCTGCTCGAGCAAGTGTCGCGAACCTTTGTCATTCGTCGCAGCGATTAGCGATGTCAGGGATTTATCAACCGGTAATCCTGCACGTAACAACATGCTCATCCCATTGGTGAAGTCAATTACTGAAAACTTTTTATACTCTCGTTTTAGCGAATTCGATATATCGGAGCGGGTATCGTTTTTGTCCGGGATTTCTTCAATATCAACCGGTATGAAACCTTGCGATTCAAGATAAATGAGTACCGATTGTTCCTCAGGGTAATCAAGCGATCCGCTTATTTCTCGGCCATCCTGGGTTAAGGCTTTATATTGATAGACGCCCATAATTAAGCCTCATTGGTAACCCGTAATATTTCAGACTTGCTTGTTACCCCTTGTTCAACCAGCCTCATGCCACATTCATACATGGTAACCATGCCCAGTTTTCTTGCTTTCGCCTTGAGTTTCACTGTACTTGATTTTTTCAGAATCATACTTCTTATGGCATCTGATATGACAAACAGCTCATAAATAACCGCACGCCCGCTGTATCCGGTATGACCACAATGTTCACAGCCTACCGCAATAAATTCCTTAGCACCCTGATCGAGCGCTGATTTGCATTTGTTGCATAATTTTTTCACCAGGCGTTGTGCAAATACAGCATTTACAGTCGACGTCACCAGATAATCTTCTACTCCCATATCCAATAAGCGTGTAATGCCGGTAACGGCATCGATAGTATGCAAGGTTGATAATACTAAATGTCCAGTTAGCGCTGCCTGTACAGCAATGCGGGCGGTCTCGGTATCGCGCATTTCACCAATCATAATAACGTCAGGATCCTGACGTAGAATCGTTTTTAGAATATTGGCAAATGTCAGGTCTATCTTAGAATGCACTGCAATTTGATTAACGCCGTCGAATTGATACTCAATCGGATCTTCAACCGTGATTATTTTTTTCTCGATTGAATTAATCTGGCTTAATCCGGTATACAAGGTGGTCGTTTTTCCGCTACCGGTAGGTCCCGTGACGAGGAAAATACCAGTAGGCCTGGACAGCATATCTTTGAAAGTGACGAGTGTTTTTTCGTCAAATCCTAAATAACCATAATCGTAGGCCACCCGTGATTTATCCAGGATGCGGATAACCACGCTTTCACCATACAGGATTGGAACGGTTGAAACGCGAATATTGATTTCCTTGCCAGTGATTTTCAGCTGGATACGCCCATCCTGAGGCAGGCGATGCCTGGCAATATCCAGTTTCGCCATAATCTTGATTCGAGAATTGATTGCTGCCGAGGTATTTAATGGTAATGTTTCACCGAAACGCAATGCCCCATCGACGCGATACCGCACTCGCACGCCTTCGCTGCCGGGTTCAAAGTGAATGTCAGAAGCCTTAATTCTAATAGCTTCCTGCAAAATCCGGTTGACCGTCTGAATCGTCGGCGCTTCGCTTGCGAGTTCCCTGAGGTGAGACACATCATCAAACGACTCATCAGCCGAGAATAGCTCCTCACTTGTGTCAGTAATTATCTCTTCAACAGGCTTTTTATCTAAACTGGTTAATCTATCGATACAGTTCTGTATGTGAGAGCACAAACCTATTTTGGGTTCTATTTTTAGATTGACTGTTGCAGCAATTGAATGCAGCGTGTCCAGATCCCGTGGCTCGGCCATGGCTAAAACCATTATCTCGTCATCCCATGCAACCGGAATAACCTGAGAGCTTTTCAGGAATCTTAAGGGTAGTTGTGCGGGTGCGGACTCAATTTCGGCATAGGCAGCTGCATCCAGCACCGGTAGTCCGGTTAACTCGGAGAGGGTTTTTGCAAGATCGTTTTCAGATAAAATACCGTATTTTACCAGCGCAACACCCAATGCTTCGGTGCGTGATCGTGAGACTTCCTGTAACTGGTACAACTCAGAGCGCTTGATTTTCCCCTGATCAATGAGCGATGACGCCAACGGATCATGCTCCCAGTCTACAGCCCCTTTACTTAGAAAAGGTATAGAACTCATAGATTCAGACTGTGTTATAAACTCCATATTCATTTCCTGTTTACTTGATAAGCTAGCAGTTCGTGGCAAACTGGATAACACAAATTATAACTTAGTCGGTGTTAATCTTATGCTGCACTTAAGTACAGAATTAGTTCCTGCACCTAAGTACTGTTATAGCCTTTTGGAGTTTTCATCAGCGGTGCCAAAAAATCTTAATTTATTGGTAATTAATACTCATCAAATTTTGCAAACAGGTATTCACCTTAGAGTGCTGATCCATGCGCGGGCAACTCCTCTACAAAGTGCCTTTTTCGATTAATGCCCCTTTTTAAGACTTGTTACCACATCCCCAACCTCGAGTTGATTGAACCGATAGCAGATTGTTGTGCAACGCTTAAAGGGTTTTCGAACCTGGTGGTATCAAAGTAACCACAAAGCAGCCTGGGTCCGATTTTTGA
>CBDUSZ010000359.1:0-2661 GCA_965370015.1 uncultured bacterium
TATCCCGCTTACACTATAGAAGGAGCTTAACAATGTGTCGCAAAGCATCCCGGTTTTGCATGCTGCTCGGGCTCTTGACGGGATTAATTGCAACGCCTGTATTTGGGCAGTGGTTTGTTTCGATTCCTAAGAACGCGGTGACCGGGGAGCAAAATATCCATGCACATTCTCCGATCACGGTTGCTATGAAGCAAATGAGCTTTCCGTATGACGACATCACAGCGTGGCTTGGAGTTGGCTGTGACAGCCAGGAGGAATGGATATACTTCGGATTTAGTAAAGCGCCATATCTACTCGATACCTCGACTGATCTGGGTTATCACCGTATTAGTACGCAAGTGAAGTGGGATGATCAGGTCGAGCAGGTAATTTTAAAGCAAAAATGGTATTCGTCGTTGGTTCACTTCAGCAACGATCGCGAAGCAATTTCCAGGGCTACCACTTCGAGAACAGTTCAACTTGAATTGAAATGGCACGGACAGGGAAAGACCTACTTTCAATTCTCACTCGATGGTGCCTCTGCGGCACTGGACGAGATTCGATGGGCATGTGCAGGTTTATAAAGCGCAGGATGAAATTTTTACGCATATAAAAGCGTAAATTACACCTATACTGAAAACATAACCCATTTAACCTTACCCGGACATTACGTCAATTAAGCCGATGCTTTTCGGAGTCTATGATATGAAGATCAAGAACCTGCTTTTCCTGTTAACAGCCACGGGCTTAATTTCGGGCTGTGTCTTTCCCGACCATTATTATCAGCCATCCCCTTCGATACAACATTCCGCGCCTCCGGCCCAACAATCCACATCTTCGTTACCCTATGGGTTGCAGAAAAAATTACAGAAAGGTCAATCGTTACCACCAGGCTGGCAAAAGAAGGTATATGTGGGAAGTGTCCTGGACGCACGGATTTATAGTCATGGCGAGATAGTCGTACCATTAGACAGGCATGGTCTGGTGACCATTCGTGTCGAAGGCAAGCTAATCAGGTTATACCAGGCAACCAGAGAAATTGCCGAAATATTGAATTAATATTAATAGGACAGGCCTGGATTAAATCAGAGTCTCCTTAATGCTGTATCAATTCACCCCAGCTGCGTTTTTCTACAAACAGATTTCTGGAA
Source organism: uncultured bacterium (assembly GCA_965370015.1). Taxonomy (GTDB): domain Bacteria; phylum Pseudomonadota; class Gammaproteobacteria. The sequence goes on from CBDUSZ010000359.1 coordinate 1,131, forward strand.
TCATAGGCGAGGCGATGAGTACCATGACATCGAGCGCAGGCGGTTACCGCTAAGGTACCCAATTCCCGTCCCTGGTCTTTGACCGTGCCCGTGAGCAGACTTTCTTCGAGGCTGATGATTGTTTGATTAATCGCATCGCCAGGATATTCCTTTTTATCTTTCTGATGGCAATTTGAGCAGGTACCGCCCAATGCATTCACGCCTGACTTTAGATTCGACAAAGCTGACAATGCAATCGCTGGCATGCCATCCTCGGATGCAATTTTTATCTGGTTAACCTGCCGAGTGAGTTCCTTCATGTGCTTTTTCAATGAAGCCGTTGAGCCGGGCACATCGATCGAGGAAAAATTGGCAGCCCGAAACATGGTTGCCGTGACGGCTCGATAATCCGCATGACAGGAATCGCAGCTTTTATTTAATTCATCGAGTGCATGAACTACATCCTGATAGCGACTAGTTTTGACATATTCTTCTAACTCGGCGATTTGTTTTATATCCAGCTTTTCCTGCCACTCTGGAACCATTTCTCCAATTTTCAGATAATGTTCAGCTAACTGATCGCCCCATTTTTGTAAATGATCTGCATCTTTGTTACGGGCATAAGATCTGACTGCCTGCATTTCGCGTCGAAGCTTAAACATATTATGTAACCAAATCTGGCGCTTATTTTCCGGTTTGTACCACTGCGCCAATGAAGCTGGAGGAATTTTTGTTAAAGCGACGCGGTCCTGATGAATAAAAACTACCGCACCAACCATCACGATTAGCAGGCATTGAATAACAATAAAATGAAACCAGCGCATGAATTATTTTTCTCGTTCACATAATTGAGGTATATAAATTACCTGATTTGAAGTATTAAATCCTTACGTTTATAAAGTGTTTAGTTAATTCGTGTCAAATTTTATCGAGGGCGAGCGGGAGCGCTGATAATAAAGTGAAGGTGGAAAATTGTAGTGATTCTCAAATAAATCTAAAGGCTATGCTTTCCCAGTTCTTTTTTCAGAGCCTGCTTAATTTCTTCATTGAAACAGGCAAATATTACAGTATCGAGGTATTCACAATCATGAAGCCTTTCCAGGCTAATACGAATAGCTATCTCGCAAGCTTGATCGATCGGATAGCCATACACCCCACAGGAAATTGCCGGAAAGGCAATGCTACTAAGCTGGTTTTGTTCGGCCAGATCAATGCTATTTCGATAACAGGAAGCGAGTAATTCGGCTTCGTTGTGTTTACCGTCGTGCCAGACCGGACCGGCTGTATGAATCACGTGTTTTGCCGGTAATTGATATCCTGCGGTTATCTTCGCCTGCCCGGTTTTGCAGCCGTTTAAGGTTTTGCATTCAGCCAGTAACTCCGGGCCTGCGGCGCGGTGTATTGCACCGTCGACTCCGCCGCCACCGAGCAGGCTATTGTTGGCTGCATTGACTATTGCGTCTACTTTTAGGGTGGTGATTTCGGTTTGCAGTATTTCAATGTTGGCCATCGACCCGGCTCCAGAATTGATTGAGTGATTGTTGCAGAGACT
>CBDUSZ010000360.1:0-2650 GCA_965370015.1 uncultured bacterium
AGGTTTCTTGGCTTCGGTTGAAGAAAACTTCCGATCCAGTTCTCGCCAGTACCATCAGCCGCATGGCAAAAAGCACAGTTTTGTTGCCAGAGTTGCTTGCCTTTAGCGGCTTCCGCGGGGAGATCATCCACTACCGGAGGTATATCATGTATGGCATAAATACTGGCTGATGAAACAGCATCAAAGATCGTGTGGGAGTAATTATTTCGCGGGAAAGAAATGGACTGCTTGTCCCATATTTTGCCTTCATTGCTAACTATAGCCCGGTCGTGACAGGTGATACAACTGGTTAAATACAACTGCTTACCACGGGCCTGTTCAGGAGTTAATTGTTCCCAGGCTGAGTCAAGTGGAATCGAGCCGGTGGCAAATGGAAACGCGTGCATATAACGATCATGATTCGGCCAGCCATTTTCAAGCGTGTGGTAACGTGTATTGATGCGTTGATTGGCGATAAACTCGACCCGAACAAAATCAACCACTGCGGCGATTTCCTGAGCATTTAATAGACGTGAGAAGCCGTGCATTGCTGTACCGGCTTTACCTGAAGTGACTACATTGATCATGCTCTGGCGTGACAGGTCCTCTGCTTTAGTCTCGGTGAAATTCCGTGGTGGGGGTATTAGATAGGTGCTCGCGAGTGTTTTTGCATCACCGGAATAGCCATGACAAAAATAACAACGATAATTGTAGATCGTGCGGCCCTGCTCATGCGACTCGACTGGCAGCTCCGGATTGAAGGCGATGACAACTGTAGCCCAACAGAGGCAGACAAACAGCAGTAAATTCTTATAAAACAACGATATATACTGAAATTTAGGGATTTATAAAAGCATTAAACACATACTCACTGACATCGGCAATCTGCTGTTGGTTGAATACTTTTTCCCAGGCTGGCATTTCGGTTCGTAACCTGCCTTTACTAACCGCCTTAAACAAAGCGGGTCGATTTAAGTTTGCGCGCGATGAAGTATGCAGAAAATTACGTGGCTTGGGATTGATAAAATAAGCCCTGGGACCTCGACCATCGCCCTCCTCGCCATGGCATGTGGAGCAGTTATCCATGTACAGAGCCATACCTCGACTTTTGTTTCCCTGCAAATCATCAGGAAATGGCAAGTTTATATCCGTATGCGTGTGAGCATGCCCATCGTGCGTGGTGGAAGCAACCGTGTTTTGTGTATTTTCTAAAGCGAGTGCCAAAGGCGAACCAGACATCAACGTGCTAATTACATAGTCTACAACAGTATTAATCTGATCACCCGTCAAACGGCTTTTCCATCCAGTCATAGCAGTTTCAGGCCTTCCGTAGCTAACACTATTAATCATGTGCTCACGTGATAATGCTGCCTGGATTTTCTTATCGGTAAAATCGATCGGGGGCGGTGACAGGCCTTCTGTAGCCCATACCGCGCCTTTACCTGTATCGCCATGGCAGACAGAGCAAAAATCTGCATAAATGCGGCTACCTGGTGTCGTGTGTTCGATCCTGGCAGATAACATGAACGTGGTGCGGATATAAGTGGTTAATGCAGTAATCTGTGGCTCGGACAATCGGGGTTTCCAGCCACTCATTGCGGTGCCAGGTACACCTTCCCGAATAGCGTGGGAGATTCTCTGCTGGTTAAGTTCCAGCGCTGACAGCGGGCTGGTGAAATCACGTGGCGGCGGTTTCATTCCCTGTCGTGCGTGGCTGTTACCATCCCCTTTATCACCATGGCAGACTGAACAGAAATCCTGGTAAAGCGCTGCCGAATCGATCGACTGTGCATGGATGGTGGTTGTCAACATGGACAGAGTTGACAATAGCAAAAATAAAGTTGTTTTCATTGGGGAGAGCCTTTAATCAATTTCGAATTTCGGTTACCTAAAAAGGCCTAGGCAATAATAATGCCACAAAATATTAATTGCTGGCACATCTTTTGCTCAGTATTTACGTAATTGAAATTACCGATCATCCCTATGCTTAAATATATCTTATCCCCCCTCTTCTTCGTCTGTGGAATTATTATTATTTTATTATCCGGCTGTGCCACCACCACGGCACCTGTAGGAGAAGTTGAAATACCGGTATTCCCTTCCCCCCCGGACGAACCGCGGATCATTTACGAGAGAACCTTTATCAGCAACGTCGATGTAGAAATCGAGTCCGATGAGGCCATATTCAAGCGCGCTATCACCGGAGGCAGAAGAACAGGGTTTGGTATGGCAAAACCATTTGGTGTTACAGTCCATCAGGGTCGGATTTTCGTCAGTGATACGGTCAAACGCCAGGTATTCGTATTCGATGTTCCTGAAGCACGTTTCTTTGAAATTGGTACCGAGAGCCCAGGAGAGTTGTCAAAACCAATGGGGCTCGATGTCGATTTACAGGGGAATCTATATGTATGCGATGCCGCGCTCAAACAGGTTTTAATGTATGACCGTGATGGGAACTTCCTGCGTCGCTTCGGTGAGCCGGAAATGTTCGACCGACCTGCTGGATTGACGGTTGATCCCGCAGGGGATCGTATTTTCGTGGTCGATACTGGCGGTGTGTCGAGTAACAGGCATCGGATAAGCGTTATCGACACTAAGTCGGGAAAGCTAATAAATACTATTTCCAGCCGAGGTAATGGAGAGGGTGAGTTGAATCTGCCTCGGGATGCAA
>CBDUSZ010000361.1:0-2575 GCA_965370015.1 uncultured bacterium
CGCATGGCCTATGAAGAGGCACTGGCCGGTTTTGAAGAAGGTGGCTGTCCGATTGGTAGCGTACTGGCAAAGGGCGAGCAACTGATCGCGCAGGGACGTAATCAACGGGTGCAGCTGGGCGATCCGATCGCGCATGGCGAAATGGACTGCCTGCGCAAGGCAGGGCGCCAGAAAAGCTATCGTAATATGACGCTTTATACATCACTGTCTCCCTGCATGATGTGTTCCGGCACTATTGTTCAGTTTGATATTAAACGAGTGGTTGTCGGCGAAAACGAAAATTTTGGCGGCAACGAAGATTTTCTACGCGAACGGGGAGTGGAAGTAATAGTGGTCCAGGATAGCGATTGCATCGGCTTGATGAAGCGTTTTATCACCGAGAGACCCGAATTGTGGGCGGAAGATATCGCCGAAGATATTTAACCGGTTTTGAGTTAAGCAGCCAGCCTGTTACTGAAAAATAAAATTCTTCACTGAAATCTCGATAGCAACCGTTCGAGATTATGGTCGGTTTGGCAACTCACGGCCAACAGCGAACGTACGGCGAATCTTTGCTATGAAGCCAAACAATCCCTCAACAACGTTAACCAGGTTTTCGGCCAGGCCATCGCCAATATTGCTGTAAAAGTAATAACCGGGTACAAAGTTACAGATTGATGGCTTGTTTTGGTAAGAGCTATTGTTAAACATTTCGATCTCCTGTTACTGGTTTGTGGTTAAACGGAAGTCTGATCGCAAGACCAGACGAAGTAATGATGAACATCTGTTAAGTTGTGATGTTTTCGTGATCTTATTGTGAAGCGGCGAAATAAGAGGGTTGCGGCCTGGTGATCGATACAGACAGAGATTTCATCTGCGCCGGATTCGATCTAGAATAGCCAACATGACCGGGAACCAGGACCTGACAGTCTGATCGAGCATGATCTACCAAAGCGACAATTTCTCACTTGATACCGAAACCTATGGGTGCGAGCGCGATGGTATGGAGCAATCCATCGAACCCCAGGTGTTCGATTTGCTGATCTACCTTATGCAAAACCGTGACCGGGTCGTGACCCGCAATGAATTACTGGACAATTTATGGGATGGCCGGATCGTATCGGAAAGTGCGCTTAACGGTCGGCTCAAAATGGCTCGTAAATCGATCGGCGATGACGGTAAGCAACAGAGAATTATCAAAACGATACACCGACGCGGATACCAGTTTATCGCCGAGGTTTCTATCAGCCCGGATTTAGCACGCGAATCAGCAGCGCCAGACTCGTTAAGGCCCCCATTAACCGATAAACCATCAGTAGCCATACTGCCGTTTGTAAACCTTGGCCAGGAGAGTGACAGCGATTACTTCGCGGACGGCCTGACCAGGGACATCAACGCCAACCTGTGCCGCTATCGCGAATTGCTGGTCATAGACTCTCATTCCGCTTTCGAGTATCGGGATGGCGACGCAAGTACCGAAAGCTTCGCCCGTCAGCTTGGGGTGTACTACCTTGCCAGCGGAAGTATTCGGCAAACGGGTAGCCGCATCAGAATTTCAGTCCAGCTGGTCGAGGCTGCCACTGGCAAAATGATTTGGGGCGATAACATGGAGCGGGCTTATGACGATGTCTTTACCCTGGAAGATGAGGTCGCGACCAGGATTGCCTCGAGCCTCGCCAGCCATATTGAGGATGAAAGTGCCGCCAGGGCCGCTCGCAAACAGCCTGATTCGATGAGTGCCTTCGACTGTGTGCTGCGTGCTCGTCAATACCAGGATTCGTACGATCAAGATGAGATCGTGGCTGCGCGAGCATTACTCGAACGGGCTATCGAAATCGACCCCAGGTATGCCGCCGCATATGCCTGTCTCGCCTATACCCATGTCACGGAGGCCGAAGCGAATTGGTGTTCAGCGCGGCGGGACGCGTTACTGAAGGCCACCAAATTTTCTCAAAAGGCCATAGCGCTCGATGAATTTGACTCTTTTGCCCACATGGTGATGGGCTGGGCGTGTATGTATCTGGAAAAGTTTGACCTGGCCGAGGCCCATCTTGATCGTGCAATCGACTGTAATCCCAACGATTACGACGCCTACTGTGTTAAGAGTTGGCTGCTGGCCTTCACCGGTCGAGGGGCCGAGGTAACCGTGTGTGGAGCCAGGGCGCTGCAACTCAATCCCCTGGCGCCAGATCAATGCCTGACGGGAATCGCGATCGCACGCTATACCGAAGGTAATTACGATTCGGCGTTCGAATTACTCGAGCGTATCGGAGAACCCAATGATCAATCCGAAGCCTTGCGTGCCGCCTGTCTTGTGCAAATGGGACGTGAACTGGAGGCCCGCCGTGCTGCTGCCAGTGCCATCGAACTGGGTGGCGATTTCCTGCAGAGAAAAGAATGGTTAGATCAATGGCCGTTCAAGCATCCTGGCGACCGTGAGCATTTTCTGGATGGTTTGCATAAAGCCGGGGTGCTATAAGCGTCGGCTTCACGCCCTGAGGTATTCAGTCAAGTAGATTTAAGCATTTCTTGCCTCTTGACTAAGGGTGATCCACGTCGCTCCAATACTTTCAGATATCGGGACTCGTCGTAGGCG
>CBDUSZ010000362.1:0-2570 GCA_965370015.1 uncultured bacterium
AGGTGATGGTGCATGCTTTTGGCGGTAAGCCATTCTCTAAAGAAAAAACCGCTGACTTCTTTGCCAGCTCATTTGACCATGATGGAAATGGCAAGCAACTGGGGGTACTCTGTGAAAAGGACTCTAATACTATCATCGGCTTTGCCGGGCTACTGGAGTGTTCGGTACTCGGCGAACGAGACTATGAGATCGGTTTTGTGTTCGGGCAAAAGTTCTGGGGAAAGGGCTATGCAACGGAAATAGGCTATGCTCAAATCGAGTATGGGCTGGGAGTTATAGGGTGTACACGTTTGTTGGCACAGGTCGCACCATCCAATGCAGCTTCGATATCTGTGTTGGTCAAAATTGGAATGACCTACCAGGTTACGATTGAAACAGAAAATCGTGGGGTACGAGAGATTTATGTTGCACGCGGGCATGCCTGACAAGGCTCCCATCGTGGGCGTGAAAAAGGTGCACTGTATTTTTTCGGCCCCCGGTTATGGCTGACGTTAGCCCTCAACGATGAATCAAATTATGCAAAAGTATTTAGAATCGAGTCAATATATTGATTGGTCTGTTGCAGCAGTTGGCGAACAGGCAGAAAAACTGGCATCTGGTAACGATGACGAGGAATCAATAGCAAAAGCCTGTTTTGAGTTCGTGCGTGACGAGATTAAGCATAGTTATGATTACCAGCTTGGCCCGATAACCTGCAAGGCATCCGATGTCCTAAAATATGCTACTGGCTACTGTTTTGCTAAAAGTCATTTGTTGGCAGCATTGTTACGAGCCAATAATATCCCTGCGGGTCTTTGTTACCAGCGATTAACTATTGAAAATGACCAGCCGCCATTTTGTCTGCATGGTTTAAACGCGGTTTTTCTCAATAACCATGGCTGGTACCGTATAGATGCGAGGGGTAATAAAGAGGGTGTCGAAGCTATCTTTAGTCCTCCGGCTGAAAAACTGGCCTTTCCTGTTATCTCAGACGGAGAATCAAATTTACCAGAGATATGGGCAGAGCCGTTATCGGTTATAGTGGAAGTGTTGGAGGTAAGAAAAACAGTTACCGAAGTGGCAGAGAATCTACCCGATATTCAACTAATCAGGCCGGGCTAACGAAGCAGTTCAAGCCAGGGTTAAAGCGGCCAGGAAACGATAATGCGCCCCTTCACAAGAGCGTTAAGTATTTCAAATAAATGGGAGGTAATGGGTATGCGTATGATTGAATATAAAGATATAGGCTGGTGGTACTGGTTAGTATCAGCAGGACTTCTTAGCTATGGTGTAGCAGGCAATCCTCTGGGGTTTATGTTAGCGATAGGCTTTACCCTGTATCAATTAATTCATTTTGTTGTGCGCGAAAAAAGCATCAGCACGTTTCCTGTACAAGTACGATTTTGGTATTTAATGCTGCTGGTTATAGCACTGCCCAATCCTTTTCAATTGATATACTGGATACTAACGATCGGAACCTGGGCCCAGGTAATTTTTGGTTATTGCACTATGGCTCGTTTGGTGTCTCTTTTGCCCTGGAATCGGGATGAAAGATTCTCGATCTCGTTAGTGAAAAATACATTTCTTTCGAGACCAGTTCGAGGGAGTGTGAAACAGGGTTTTGCGGCGCCTGGACAATACGCAAAAACCACGTGAATGCAGCACAGGTATCAGACGCATTCTCTGATTTTGGCACAAAAGGTCGCGCTCCGGTAATTTAAGCGATGATGCCAGGGCAGAGCGCTAATGAAAGCTGACCGCCTGGTTGGTTTAATTTTCAGGCAAAAATTAGCATGCTAGTCATTTGACGGTGGATGTTAACAAAGCACATATCAGCTTGAAGCATAACAGGGAACTGATATCGCGGTCAGAACCGCTGGTAGAATCAAACCGCTATGTTTCAAGTTGTCCGCAGTTTTACAAATACTTCAACATTTAACAAAACCTGATGCATATTAATCATTTATATTAATTTTTTTTCGGGTAGGGTGGTTTTTAGCCGCTATAATGCGGCTCCAGGATATTTCGATTAATCAATAAACTAGTGAGAAGCATATGAGTAAAGGTACAGTAAAGTGGTTCAATGCAGCCAAAGGATATGGATTCATTACCCCTGAAGACGGCGGCAAAGACCTTTTTGTACACTATTCAGAAATTCAGAGTGGTGGTGACTACGCAACATTAAATGACGGTCAGACAGTAGAATACGAAGTAGGTCAGGGTCAAAAGGGCCCTTGTGCAAACAATGTTATGCCTGTTTGATTTCACCGACCACGTTAATCGGTAGCAACACCTGGGAAGGCCTGGCAGCGATGCATAAATCGTTGGGCCGGGTCGTCAAACCGCGCTGTAAAGGCGGTGCAGTACTTACGCATTATTGTTGGTGGCAGGGATGCTCCGCGAAGTTACACGACTGTACGAAATAAAATTATCCAGGTTAGTTATATTTGCGGGAGCAATTTGGATGGCTAATATTGAGCTGCCAAATCTATTCAACAAACATGAAAAGCCCGTCGTACCGGCCTTGGAGCCGGTACCCATTGAACAGTGTTTACTGATTATTATGGAGTCTCCGCCTAATGGGTACCGGA
>CBDUSZ010000363.1:0-2557 GCA_965370015.1 uncultured bacterium
AATCAAATCCAGCGATGATAATTTGGCGAAAGATTTAATGGCCAGGGCCGCATAAAATTTTCTAGAAATGGAAGAGTATTTCGCGCGCGGGCAGTTTTTGGAAGCGGAAGCAATCATTGATTATGTGCTCAGGGATTTAAGTGCCAGTTCTCAACTGTTGAACGTATCAAATAAAAAGCGTAGCAAGTACCAGACATTGTTGGGACAACTGGATTCCTTTGTCTTGCCCAGATGGAAAAATCTGACCACAGAGGAAAGTGTGTTTCTGCAGAATAGCTTGCAACAAATTAACGAATTGCGTCACCAGGCAATCAGCAAGGCGCAATCGGAAGCTTATGACCAGGCGGCTAAATCGGCAGAAAAAGCCTACCGTTTAAAAGTCGCGTTGATCAATAAGCTGCAACATGAAAGCACGGTTATATATGGTCTGAAATTTGCCACCAAAAATGATGAATACAACTATCTGAATAATCGAACCTATCATTACCTGGAACTGGTTGACCTTGCCCTCGCTAAAATGGAAATTGATTTACAGTCCCAAAATCTGGTGGACAGTTATATTTATCAATCGATGATAAACCTCGAAGCTGCTGAAAATTTTGAGTCCGAGGGCATGTTAAACGAAGCAATTTCGGTGTTAGACAAATCGATCCAGCAGCTGTCTTCGGCTTTAAAAATTCTGGGTATCAATTTTTAGGTTGACTACTGATGAATAAAATATATTTGAAATTATTTCTAATGATGGCTCTGACCGGCGTATTTGGCATTGCCCACTCCGAGGCGACAAGCGAGTCTATTAGCAGCCAGATAAACAATATATCAAAGCTGCTAAACGAATCTTCCGGCGCCAAACAAGTGATCGGCAGTTCTAATAGCGAAGCTAAACAAAAACGCCTGGTGGCGCTCGAACTTTATCGGCAGGCCAATGAAAAATTTAACAACGGTGCGTACGATGATGCCGCGAATTTATTGAAACAATCTGTCAGATTAATGTTTGAAGCAATTAAAATGTCGACACCAACATCATTAACCGTAAATAAAAATATTTTAGATTACCGCCAACGGAAAGAATCAGTTGTTGCGTTAAGAGATGCGTTTAACCGAATTTCTGAAGAAAATAACGAAGTAAAAACCAGGCAAAAGGTAAATAACCAGTTACAGCAATTAATAGTCCGGGCAGATGCATTACTAGACAAGGGTGAAAACGCTAAAGCACGCATCGAAATAGACAAGGCATACCATTTATTAAAAGTAACCATCGAATCGATCAGGTCTGGGCAGACCCTGGTCAGATCGCTCCAGTTCAAATCAAAAGAAGAAGAGTATCACTACGAAGTCGATCGCAACGATACCCATAGCATGCTGATCAGCCTGTTGGTCGAGGAGAAGAAAAAATCCGACGTCACCAAAAAAGCAATCATTAAATTTGTTGCAGAGGCAAAGGTATTACGCCAACAGGCGGATGCCTACGCGGAGGGCAATGCCTACGATATAGCCATTGATTTGCTGGAGCAATCCACTAAACAACTCGTGCGTGCGATTCGCCGTGCCGGTATTTATATTCCGGGATAATCTATAACCATACCCATGAAGATAAAATACCTCTTTTATATATCCCTTCTCTTCACTTCGTTGAGTCTGCAGGCTGCCAAGCAAAGCTGGGTGCCATTGAGCGAGGATGGACTACACGATCCTGAGAGTCCTGCGATAGGTTTATTACAGGAGCCTGCGGAAGCGCTCTCGCAGCTGCCACCAGACTACGTTGGTAATAAGGTGTCATGGATTCGGGCCTTGCGAGAGCATTATATCGAGCCACGTACAAATATTTTCCCGGAAACCAAAATCGAAGTTATCGACATGGATATAGTTATGGAGCGAACCGGCGAATTGCCTATGGTGCTGTTTCCGCATAAACCCCATACTGAGTGGCTGGACTGTAACAATTGCCATGATAAAATATTCATCAAGAAAGTTGATGCAAATCCGATCAATATGTTTGCTATTTTAACTGGTGAGTATTGTGGCCAATGTCATGGTGCCGTGGCATTTCCGTTAACCGAATGTAATCGTTGTCACAGTGTGCCGAGAAGTACTTTCACCGGTAAGCCAGGCGTACAACCAGAAAAAACCGAGTTAAAGATTAAACAAGATTGAACTAAACACTGCGGATTATGATGTCGATAAAGCATACAAAATATTTAATCAGATGCCGTGTATTTTTTGTGCTTCTAACCATGCTGTGTGCCTTCCTGAGCGTTGAGGTTTGGGCCGAGTACGGCGATGTAGTGTTAAATCAGAAGTCCGAGGCGAGCGATATGCGCCCGGTAATTTACCCTCATTGGTTTCATCGCATCCGTTTTCGCTGTAAAGTTTGCCATAGCGAGCTCGGTTTTATCATGCGCGTCGGCGCAAATGAAATTGACATGGTTAAAATCAGCGATGGCCAGTATTGCGGTACCTGTCACAATGATGATGTGGCCTGGGGGCTGGAGAACTGTGACCTTTGCCATTCGGGAAAACCTGGGTTGCAAACCGGTATTCGCGGCAGTAACCAAAC
>CBDUSZ010000364.1:0-2544 GCA_965370015.1 uncultured bacterium
GATGCGAAACACCACAGGGACGCTGAATCCGTAATTATCATATTGAAGGAGCACTAAACTATGGCGGCATCAATTCCCACTAGCGCACGCATCGTCATCATTGGCGGTGGTGTAATTGGCACCAGCATTGCTTTTCACCTGACCCGATGCGGCGAAAAAGATGTCGTGCTGCTTGAAAAGTCACATCTCACCGAGGGCGCTACCTGGCACGCTGCCGGGTTAGTCGGGCAATTTCGTTCGCAGCAAAACCTGATGAGCCTGATGAATGACAGTGTGAAATTATTCGACACTCTGACCGCAGAAACTGGCCAGGAAATCGACTGGCGTAAATTTGGCAGCCTCAGACTGGCGCAAACCGAAGACCGCTGGAAGGAACTGCTTAAATCCTATTCCGCTGCACAGGCGGTTGGCTTTGAAATGAACCTGTTAACACCGAACGAGGCACGCGATATTTATCCTCTGATCGAAACCGCTGATTTAGTCGGTGCCGCTTTCATCCCGGCGGACGGCTACATAGACCCGAATAGTCTGACCCAGGCCTATGCGAAAGGTACCCGCGCCAACGGTGGCAGAATCTTTGAAGGCGTGATGGTTAGCGACCTGTTGCGCGTCGGTGATCGCATCACCCATGTAGTCACCGAACAGGGTAACATCGAAGTAGAAACGGTGGTTAATGCGGCCGGGCTCTGGGCGCGTCAGGTTGGCTGGATGGCGGGTGTGGAAATTCCTGCGGGGGTGGTCGAGCATCAATACCTGGTGACCGAGAAATCCGACCTGATCCCCGATGGTCTACCGGCACTACGCGATCCAGATGGTGGGTTCTATGCCAAGCCAGAACCCGGTGCGCTCGCCATTGGCGGCTGGGAAAAACAAACCAATAGCGTCAATCCAAAGGAAGGTTTTCCCTGGCATAATGAGCGCCACCTGTTTGATGGCGATATGGATCGCCTGGAAGAGTTTTTCGAACCGGCGATGCAGCGCATTCCTGTGCTCGGCGAGCTCGGCATGCGCACTATCGTTAATGGACCTATACCCATCTCGCCCGACGGTGAACCGATCATGGGGCCGGTTCCAGGTTTAAGCAATTTCTATAGCGCCTGCGCATTCACCTCCGGCATAGCCGCGTCGGGGGGTGCTGGAAAAGCAGTAGCCAACTGGATTCTGGAAGGCGATCCCGGGCTCGATCTGTGGCCATTTGACATTCGCCGCTTCGGCCCGCTGCACGCTGGTCAAAGTTTTTTGCATGACCGCGCGGTTGAAAGCTATAGCAAATACTACGCGATCCACTGGCCAGGAGAAGAACTCGAATCGGCCCGTGGCGTACGCCGCAGCCCACTCTATCAAACCCTGAAACAGCAGGGTGCCGTGTTTGGATCAAAGTTCGGCTGGGAACGAGCCAACTGGTTCGCCCATGGTGATATTCCACAGATTGACGTCTTCGGCTTCGACCGACCACAACAGGATATTACTGTCGGTCGCGAACATCGGGCCGCGCGTGAAGGCGTCGTCCTCATCGATATGTCCTCGTTCACCAAATTCGAAATCAGTGGATCCCAGGCCTGTAGTTTCCTGCAATACCTGGCGGTAGCCAATGTCGATAAGGAACCGGGTGGCGCGACCTATACGCAACTATGTAACCAGCGCGGCGGAATTGAAGCCGATGTCACGATCATTCGCCGTTCAGAAGACTGTTTTTGGCTGATTACAGGATCCGCCCTCGGTATTCGCGATCGGCACTGGATCGAAAGCAACCTGAAAACCTACACGGCAGATCATGGCGATGGCTGGCGAAGCCAGGGCGAGCAATGGGTTCGTAGCAATGCGGTAAACGTAGAAATACGCGATATCACATCATCCTATGGGGTGTTAAATGTTGCTGGCCCGTTGGCACGCAAAGTACTACAAAAGGTCTGCGACGAAGACCTGCGCCACGAGGCTTTCCCATTCATGGCGGCAAAAGATATCAGAATCGGTTATGCGCCGGCCCTTGCCTACCGGGTTACCTATATCGGTGAGCTGGGATGGGAACTCTATATCCCATCTGAATACCTTCAGTATGCATACGAGGAACTACAGGCAGCTGGCGAGGAATTTGGTATCACCAATATTGGCTACCGTGCAATCGACAGCCTGCGCCTGGAAAAGCGTTATCTCGCCTGGGGTGTCGACATTACCCCCGATTACAATCCTTATGAAGCCGGGTTGCAATTCCTGATCGATTGGGACAAGGGCGATTTTATCGGTTCCGAGGCTCTCGCCAAAATCAGGAAAGAAGGTGTTCAGCAAAAACTTGTATGCCTTGCGCTGGATAATCCTTTACCAGTGTTTGGCGGTGAAGCCGTATTTTGCGGAGACAAGGTGGTTGCACAAACTACCAGTGGCAACTTCGGCTACTCGACCGGCAAGAGCCTCGTGCTTGGATACCTGCCTGTCGATGTACTCGATCAGAGTGATTTTACGGTCGAAGCATTTGGTGAACGGAGTCCGGCATCGATCGTGAAAGGTGCAATCTACGATCCGAAACGGGAAAAGATTCTCTGCTAG
>CBDUSZ010000365.1:0-2537 GCA_965370015.1 uncultured bacterium
CGCGCGATTCTGCAAGCGAGTCGGCAACTATTTTACCTAGTGTGGCTATCGCCGCCTGGTTCGTCTCATTCCACGGAAATCCGCAATTGATTCGCAGGTAATTTTTAAATCGTCGCGTCGCGGAAAATAATATTCCGGGTGTGACGCCAATGTCTTTTTGTAGCGCGCGGTTAAAAATATCGATGCTATTGCAACCAAGTGGCATCTCGACCCAGACCACATTACCACCCTGCGGGTTAGAAATGCAGGTGCCTTCAGGGAAATTCTGCGCGATCATGAAACGACCTTTTTCAACCTGCTCGCGCATGGTCATGCGCAATCGCACCAGGTGCCTGTCGTACTGACCGCTGCTGAGAAACTCGGCCATAGCCAGTTGGTTAATCGATGATGTGGCTGAAAAGGTGGCCTGCTTCAATTCGACCACTTTTTCCCTGTATCGTCCAGCCAACACCCAGCCGATGCGGTATCCGGGTGCCAGAGTTTTGGAAAATGACGAGCAACTTAATACCAGATTGTTCAAGTCGTAGGATTTAGCGGCGCGCGGCCTCTTGTCGCCAAAGTAAATATTGCCGTAGACATCGTCTTCAATCAACGGCACGTCACGCTCTGCCAGCATATTCACCAGGGCACGTTTATTTTCCTCGGGCATCAGGCATCCAAGTGGGTTGCTGAAATTCGGTGAGGCTAGCACGGCAGTGATATTCATTGTGTCGAAGGCTTCTTCCAGTGCTTTCAGCACTATTCCGGTTTCCGGGTCAGTGTCGATCTCCAGGGCCAACATGCCCATTTTTTCGATCAGGCGCAGCACCGCGAAATAAGTGGGTGATTCGACGGCGATGATGTCACCGCGCTTGGCAACTGTTTGCAGGCTTAGCGACAGGGCTTCGGTGGCACCAGAGGTGATAATCACATCATCAACCGATACGCGAGTACTGATTTGCGCGTATTGCTGTACGATTTGCTCACGCAGTTTGCGATAGCCGGGGGGAAAGCTGTAATCCATGCATTTTTCTGGATAGCGGCTTATAATACTGCGCGTTGTTCTGGTCAGCGATTTTACCGGCATGAACTCCATTGATGGCTTGGCTTCGCCGAACGGAACGATGCGCGGATTATTTGCATTAATAAAAATTTCTTCGAATAGTTCGCCAAATCGAACCTTTTTGGGCTGCCCCAGAGTAGACGTCGATTTGGGTATATTGTTGATCTGGTTAACCAACGAATTGATGAAAAATCCGGATTGGGGCTTGGCTTTTAATATACCGAGATCTTCGAGGCTTAAATAAGACTGGGATATGGTGGAAATACTGACTCCGAGTTCCTTGCTGAGCTTGCGCAAGGAGGGTGCTTTATCACCCGGTTTGAGCGCACCCTTTTCGATTAAATCGGTGATATAGCGAGAGACCTGGTCGTATTTAAAGGAATCACCCCTGGAAAATATGGAAACTGTCATGGTTTTGGTTAACTGTATTGCAAGAATTTTGTAAAAATTGTAACTGTTATTGTAACAGTTTCGGCTATATTATTGCATTATAGCCTGATTCGTCGGGCTAGAAGTTGAAACCCCCTCCTCCTCCTCAGGTTTTAACTTATTTTAAGCCGCCCGTTCGAAAGATCAGGTGGCTTTTTTTTGCCCGAAAACAAAGCCTGATAATTTTGGGTTAATCTGTGCAACAGTATCAGATTAGATCCCTGTCTCCATGGCTAATACCGAATTGTCTCGATTTTGGCTATAACAGCAGCATGAAGTGCTCATTAATGTCTGTCAATGGGGCTCTATTGGAGTGACGGTCGAGTTTATCCTGTCAGTGTTTAGCTGATAAAGCCCAAAAGCCCGCAACGGAAAGCAAACAGCCTCCGCTGAAATTAAATACGCGCTGTGTCTTAGGTGAAGACAATAGTTGCCGGGCCTTGCCAGCGAAGACCGCGTAAAATGTGGCATTTAATGTCGCTAATGTCACGAATGTTAAGGCTAGTATCCAGAGTTGAGGGATAATCTCTGAGCCTGGTTTAATAAATAGCGGCAGGAAGGCAACAAAAAATACAATGCCTTTAGGGTTCAACGCGGTAACCAGATAGGTGTTTAAGAACAATTTCCAGCTTGATGCATACGCAATTTCCGGCTGGATGCCTGCGGGTCTAATGCCCGCCCTAAATAGCTTTATTGCCAAAAATAACAGATATAGTCCACCAGCCCATTTAACCGCCTGGAACCAGAAGGCCGACTCGGCCAGGAGCGCGCCCAGTCCCAGTAAAGAAAGTGCTAATGCGGTTGAATCGCCAAGAGCCACAGCGATGATCAGCGGTACTTTTGCCCTGTACCCGTGTGATACCGAATAACTGATTACGGTAAGAATTGTCGGCCCTGGGATAATCAACAATATTGTAGATGCAAGGGAAAATGCCAGCCACATATCTATATTCATACATACCCCGTTTGTGAGCTAATGCTCGAGTGGTGTAATACTTTAAACCGCCCGGTAACAGGTGCGCAGTATAAGCTTCTATTTGTCGCTGCTTCTAGCCTTCGGTTTACC
>CBDUSZ010000366.1:0-2515 GCA_965370015.1 uncultured bacterium
TTATTACAAATTCGTTACGCAAGCTCTCGGCCAGCGTAAACATGGCTGCATCGTCCGGGTCAAAAACCACCTGCAGCAGGCCCTTGTTGTCACGCAGATCGACAAAAATAACACCACCGTGATCGCGACGTCGATTGACCCAGCCACAAACACTGACCTGCTGGTCGATATTTTGCCGGTTTAGTTCACCACAATAGTGCGTGCGCATGATTTTTTGTTTCCGAATGATTTAGCGTGATTAATTACAGGGTTAGACCGATGTGGCTGGAATATCATTTTATGCCCAGTCAGCGCATGACTGCATTACAGGCTGCAAATACAACTTATCCGATTTATCGGTCGTTTTTAGGCTGCTGCCTCTTTTTTGGTCGCGGTTGTCTTGTTGTCCGGCGTGTCGGATTTTGACGATGATTCCTTTGGCTTGTCCACCAGGTTTCTTTGCTTGTCCGATTTGAAATCAGTTTCGTACCAGCCTGAGCCACTGAGTCTAAAGCCTGCGGCAGAAATCTTTTTCTTTAAGGCGGGTTTAGCGCATGCGGGACAATCGGTGAGCGGCGCATCGCTCAACTTCTGTAATGCCTCATGGGCATGCTCACATTCAGTGCAGGTATACTCGTATATGGGCATAGTTAATCTCCGTGAGGATTGCTTAAAACTCGCGTCGGTATGCCAGGACGCGGAAATTGGTAAAAAGGCATGGGATTCTATACCAGTATTAGCTTATTTCCAATATAGATCGGGCCGGATCGCCGCACAAATTGTGCTAAATATAATCAACGTATTTGCCATTTTTATCAAACACCAGCCACACGCGGCCATAGCGACCGTTAAAAGGTGCGACCAAAATATCCCCGGGCTGCTGTTGATTTTGCGCCAGCCACTGCTCGTAATCTACTTTAGCGGCCGATTTTTGTAACCGACCAAGAAAGCTTTGCTGGCGATTTTCAAGCCCTATGACCAGCATCGAATGGGGTTGATAAAGCTGGATTTGCGCAGGCTCGGGGATATTGTCTTCAAACTTGATGCGCGTGATTTCATCCAGCGCTTCATGCGAAAGCGGTATATCGACGTAAATAATCGGCGGGCTCTCCGGGCTATATTGTTGCAGTTCTGCCAGTGAGTCGATCTGTGAACCGTAATCTTTTTCTATCACCGATATGACAAATTCGTCGATCACTACAATGGCGACCGGTCTCTGGTCGTAGGTTATCATCACGCCGTATATCAGCGCTCCAATTTGTATTGTCGCGATGGTTAACAGGTCAAAGGTGATTTCGCGCCGGCTTTTGGACAGATCAAAAATCAGGAAGGTGATTAAAGGCCCGAGCACCAGATCGACAGCTGCAATGATACGGATTCCCTGCCAACCGCCATCTACTAAAAAGTAGGGCAGCGGGTACCAGACATAAAAAATCTGATAAGCTAAGATGAAAAATACGATCAGGCTCAGGCTCAGGTGTACTGCGGTAGCCTTTAACTTGGTTTTTAAAAGTGCTTTAGTAAATTTCATCGCTAACTCTGACCGCAGTTTTGACTCTGACCTAATATGAAGCCCGACCCTATAATTTTCAAGACCAGGACTAAACACGCCTCGCTAACTATAACGCGCAACACTAACACCGTGGAATTGCGCTTCGGCGCCGGGGCCCTGCAAAGCCTGATCAATATTGATAAACCGCACCGCCTGGAACTGAAAAATCTTAAGCATCTAATGGGCATTTTGTTGTTCTTGCCACCACCACGGAATATCCTTTTACTCGGTACCGGCGGCGGTAGTTTGATTCATTTTTTGAGAGTTCACTACCCCCAATGCAAACTTACCTCGGTTGACCTCGATGCCGAGTTACAGGATTTGATGCATGAAAAGATGTTTTTGCCCGCGGCCAGTGAAAAGCTGATATACCTGATCGATGATGCTGCGCATTTTTTGCGTCGCTGCGACCAGCATTTCGACCTGATTCTGGTCGATATATTTAGCGGTAGCCAATCACCGGACTGGTTGCTGGATTCGCCAGGCATCCAGCAGATGCACGCCTTGCTCAGTGATCGGGGTGCTGTCGCCTATAACCTGCTAATCGACAGCGAACACGCTTTTAAATTGTTTTACCGCAATCTAACACGGGTATTTGGCGGGCAAGCCCTGTCCCTGCCCGTACCAGGTTATGACAATATGCTGGCCTATGGGTTTCGCTATCCACCCCCACCCCGGGATATGTCTGATTATATGCAACTTGCGGCAGATATGGCTGAATTACACGACATCGACTATCACCAGGTGCTGGCTGCGATCTACACTAGCAACCCAATTGGATCGGGCCCAATTTAAAGCTGTCTAGTCATTCCGGCCCTTGAGCCCACTACTGTCGGGAATAAATTTGGCCAGTCTCTTTGGATATAAGGGTAGCAAAATTGATTACTAACATTGGGCCACCAAAACAATTGAACAAGCCTAAAAAGCCTGTCATACCGGCCTCCGAGCCGGTATCCATTGAACAGTGTTTACTGATTATTATGG
>CBDUSZ010000367.1:0-2502 GCA_965370015.1 uncultured bacterium
GGAATTTATGGGGCATGGTCAGCTGAGTGCTTTGTGGCGTTTTTCGCCGAGCCACAATCTGGAGGTGATGCTGCGTAATAACCTGCACAGCGATAATAAGGGTGCTATAGAAATGGGCTGGTCTTACCCTTTCACCAGTCGCCTGCGAGGTTTTGTACAGTACTTTAACGGTTACGGCGAAAGCCTGATTTACTACAACGAGTCATCGCGGCGACTGAGTATTGGCATCAAGTTGACTGACTGGTTGTAGGCAGGGTTGCCAATATTGTTGGTCGAATGATTTAAACCTACAGGATTGGGGCGGTAATATTCGCTTGTAGGGCTGAATTTATTCGGCCATACGGGGGTGGGGCTGTACGATCGAATGGTCGAGTGAATTCGACCCAATGTCAGGATAAATTAAATTAGGCAAAGGGACTCACACCCGGTTTACATGTCGTCAATGAGTGACTCAATATAGGCCAATCGACTGGACATTTCCTGATGTAGACGCTGCAATTCATCTTTCACCAGTTTGGCATGTTCGAAGTTGGATTTTTTTGCATCGATAAGCTGGTCTAATTCCTCTAGTGCCTTGTGCAAAAATGGTG
Organism: uncultured bacterium; assembly: GCA_965370015.1. Classification (GTDB taxonomy): domain Bacteria; phylum Pseudomonadota; class Gammaproteobacteria. Next base: position 591 of record CBDUSZ010000367.1, read on the forward strand.
AAATATCGTGCACGATATCGGTTTTTTGGGTGCCGCTATCAGCCATCACTGTTTTTGACGAGCGTCCGAATTCGAAACGTTTACTAGTCGGCAAAAACGAACCTTTTTTACGTTTGTAGATGATCCGCAGGACGTCGATATGATCGCTAGTGCTAAGGGAATAACGTTCGATTTCGCCTGGATTACTGATGCCCATTTCGGACAGGGTTGGGAATCTCGACATAATATTTACCTTGATAGGAGGAGTTATTTTGCTCGCATCATATCACTGTTTAGCGTGTAGTGAATGCATTGAGCTTAACCACAGATGTTTCGCGCTGCCTTGACGGCTATCCAAGTGGGGTTTATCCCCGTTCCATTGCGGACTGGCAATCCAGGCAGAGCGGGGTAAAGGGCTGGGCCTCGAGACGGGGAAATCCGATGGCTTCACCGCATTGCAGGCAGAATCCATATTCAGCGGATTCGACTCTTCGCAGCGCGTCATATACGCGTTTTAGTAATAATTTCGACTGCTCTCGATTGGCGACCGCCATCTGCTGTTGCTGGATTGCATCTATACGCGATACTCGACCAACAGATTGTTGATCGAGTGCTACAGGTTCGGCGTTTTGCCTGGATTCCTCAACCTGCGCCTCTAATTCTGCCGCCTTCAATTTCAATTGCTTGCCGAGGTAATTAATCTGCTCAGTGTCGAGTTCAATGATGGGCATTGCGCGTAAAAGTCCGTGGATTAATAAATAGAGAAATTGTTAGTAGCGGAGAAGCTGATTTGTAATCAGGGTATTATAGCATCAGACCTGATCAGGAAATAAATCGTAGTTACCCGGAACAATTTTATGCACCAACGAAAACTAGGCCCATTCACCGTCTCCGCTATCGGACTCGGGTGCATGAATATGTCGATGGGATACGGCAAGGCCGACAAAAACGAATCGATTCGTTTGCTCAATGAGTGCATCGATGCCGGATACACTTTTCTCGATACAGCATCGATGTACGGCATGGGGCATAACGAGGCACTGATAGGCAAAGCGCTGCGTCACCGCCGCGAAGAATATGTGCTCGCCAGTAAATGCGGCATTGTCAAAGATAAATCAGGCAGCACCGTGATGGACGGTCGTAGGGATGTTATCCGTCAAACCTGTGAAGATAGCCTGCGACGCTTAAAAACCGACGTTATCGATCTTTATTACCTGCATCGCCTCGACCCCAAAATACCTGTCGAGGAAAGCATCGGCGCGCTTTCTGATCTGGTGCGGGAAGGGAAAATTAAAACTATCGGTTTATCGGAAACCTGCGCCGACACAACTCGTCGCGCACATGCAGTGCATCCGATTACCGCGTTGCAGTCAGAGTATTCGCTTTGGACCCGCACACCGGAACGCAAAATTCTGTCGGTCTGTGACGAACTCGATATTACCTTCGTGCCATTCTCACCGTTGGCGCGATCATTCCTCACCGGTATCAGTGATGATGCCACCCGGGTAGATGAAGGGGATATACGCGCGACTATTGCCCGCCCTCGCTTCGAAGTAGAAAATTATAAGAGAAATTTAAAATTACTAACACCTTATAAAAAAATTGCCGATAAGCATAACTGCACCATGGCACAGCTTGCCCTGGCCTGGATTCTGGCCAGGCACGGTAACAACATGATCCCGATTCCCGGTACTAAGGATATCAACCATATGTATGAAAATGCGGGGGCAGGTGATATCACCCTGAGTGATGATGTGGTCCAGACACTTGATGCTTTAATCAACGAAAATACAGTCTGTGGACGTCGCTATACTGATACTTTGATGGCTTCTACCGATTCAGAGAAAGATTAAAATGGCCGCAATTCATTCGCAGTTGTTAAACGACTGTCAGGTATTAGGCCGTTTTAGCCTGTGCCACCTGTTATTAGTCC
>CBDUSZ010000368.1:0-2498 GCA_965370015.1 uncultured bacterium
CGGCGCCTGACCGGACCCTCGCTGGTGTGGGATAAACCAGGTGCGATCCTCGATGTACTGGTCGAGGATATGGATATGGATGCGGTGCTCGACTGCTGGTACCGACATGTCAACAAACTGCTCGAACAGATCAACTGGCAGAATCCAGAGCTGACTCACCGGCGTTACGAAAAAGGATTTAACCTGGTAATCGCGGCCCCTCTGGATCGACTTTATTCGGCGACGCTAGTACTCGAAACTGCCTGGTATTTCTGCACCTGTGAGTTATTGGAAACCGAAGTCAAAAGTTCATCTATTTTGATACAGGATATCTACGACGAGATCAGAGACGAAAGTAACCCTGCATTGCTGACACTACAGGAAGCAGCCGCAGTTCATAAGGTCGATTTTCTGGTCGATGACGATGAGGTGTCAGTGGGGCATGGTGAAGGCAGCATCAGCTGGGCTGTCGACGCGATTCCCGCGCTAAAACAAATTGACTGGTCGACAGTTCACGACGTGCCGGTTGCGCTGATCACTGGCACCAACGGCAAATCGACCAGCGTGCGTTTGCTCGACGGTATCGCCAAAGCCGCGGGCCAAATATCGGGGGTGACTTCGACCGATTTTGTACGTGTCGGTGACGACGTGCTCGACCGGGGTGATTATTCAGGCCCGGGTGGCGCGCGATTATTACTGCGCGATCCGCGTTTGCAGGCCGCTTTCCTGGAGGTTGCGCGCGGTGGTATTTTGCGCCGGGGCCTACCTTTGCGCAGAGCCAGTGTCGCGCTGGTGACGAACGTGGCGAGGGATCATTTGGGTCAATACGGTGTAAACACACTAGAAGCCCTTACCGAGGTCAAGTTTGTGGTGCGAAAAGCCCTGTCCGAAGACGGCGTGCTGGTATTGAATGCTGATGATGACGGCCTGATTAATTATATGCAGACAGCTACGCAGGCGCATGTGTTCTGGTTTAGTCTGCATAAATCTCATCCCCATATTCAACAGGCGATGAACCAACAGAGCCCCTGCTGTTTTACTCAGAGTGGAAACATCGTATATTTTGATGGTCATGAAGCTCAGGTGATCTGTGCTATCGACGCTATACCTATGACCCTGGGTGGCGCCGCCCAACACAATATTCGTAATGCGCTAGGTGCTGTCGGTGTCGCCAGTACAATGGGGTATTCCATCGATCAGATTCAGCAAGGTCTGACAAAATTCAATAGCGATGAAAACGATAATCCCGGGCGACTGAATAGCTTCGAATTGCAAACCGGCGTGCGTGTTATTATCGATTTTGCCCACAATGCTCACAGTGTGGAAGCAGTGTCCGATACCGTCAAACGCATGCCGGCACGGCAAAAATGGGCTTTATTTGGATCCGCGGGTGATCGTTCAGACGATGAAATTAAAGCCATTGCACAAGGAGTTTGCTCGATAAACCCTGACCACGTCGTCATAGTTGAAATCGAACAATATCTGCGCGGCCGCGCGCCGGGCGAAGTAACTGATATTATTAAGCATGCATGCCTGGATTCTGGCATCGCTGAAAGCCAGCTTAGTTTTGCTGACGCACCCTTGTCAGGAGTGAAACTTGCTTTGGCACAAATGCAGGCTGACGATCTGGGTTTGTTCCTGGTATTGTCTGAGCGAGACGAAATTATCGCCTATATTAATCAACAACCATGAATGCTATTTATCATTGGAGCCTTAGATGAGCAACAGCTTAATCAGGAAAATGCTCGATGACTGGGAGCAAAAATCTGCCCATGTCAAAGAACAGATCAGTACAGATATTGTCCTCAACAAGGAAGACCTGATCAAGGTACAGGCGCTGGCCGAGATCTATCAATTGCCTGCCACTGATTTGCTGGCGAACCTGATCAACACCGCGTTGCAGGAGGTAGAGGTACAAATGCCCTATGTCGCCGGCACTAAAGTGATCCGAACCGAAGACGGCGATCCGATATACGAGGACGTCGGACACACACCTGGTTACCTGGCGGCGAAAACCAGGTTGGAAAGCGGTAGTTAATAGGATGCTGGCTTTATGTTTTGATTAAATCGAAAGCGATTATCGGGGTCATATTTACGCTTGATTTCACAAAGTCGTGAGTAATTCGAACCGAAAGTATCTTCCAAAAGTTTTACCCCGTCCTCACCGACGCCCATAAAATTGAGGTAGGTGCGACCATGATACGAGTGGGGTTGCATGCGTTGCCAGAAATCACGTGTCCAGTTGATATTGGTATCATCATCTTGCGGCTTTGCCCAAACTGAGTCGATAGAAAACATATATGGCATGGAGCGGTCACCAAACGCGGTGGCATTCGCAGGCACCCGAGCGGTTGCGCCACCAAAATTCCAGATCGAAGTAAGAGTGTTCGGCGATGGTGGGGCAGCATTCCCTTGCAGAATCGTCTCAATGACTTCGTTGGACAGGTCTTTTAAGTAATGCGCTTTCCAGTAGCTGCGATAATCACCAAAAGGCATGAGCGTGTCGAATAGCTTTTGCA
>CBDUSZ010000369.1:0-2488 GCA_965370015.1 uncultured bacterium
ATTACCACTGCCAAGGGCCTGACATCAGCTTATGTGCCGATGGGTGCTTTTCTCGTATCTGATCGGTTGCTGGCAGAAGTTAGCCGCTGCAGCGGTGATAGCGCCGTGTTTTCGAATGGTTTCACCTATTCAGGTCATCCCGTCGCCGCAGCTGCCGGGCTGAAAAACCTCGAAATTATGAAACGCGAAGAATTGTTCAAACACGTGCAAGATGTTGGACCTTATTTACAGCAGCAATTGCAAACCTTGCGTAATATTCCAATCGTCAGCGATGTGCGTGGTATCGGTCTGATGGGTTGTGTTGAATGTGAAATAAACAAGGGTGATGATGATTTGGTGATGGATTACGAAATTGGTAACCGCATCGACAAGCATTGCCAGGCGCTTGGATTGATGGTCCGTCCCCTGGTTAATATGTGTGTGATGTCTCCACCTTTAACTATTACGCGTGAGCAAATTGACGAAATGATCGGTATTTTGCGTCAAGGAATTGAGTTGGCCATGCGTGATCTTTCCGATGATGGTGATCGGGAAAAATCCACCCATCAGCATCAGGCCTGGGGAGGTTGAGTGTCCTGTGGCAAAGCATGCGGATCAGAGAATGTGAACTTCCACTTTAAAATTTAATTCGATTAAGCAAGTTGAATGGATATAAAAGTTTAAAGCTAATAAATTTTAGTGCAGCACCGCCCGTCGCGAAATCCCTGTTACACCCCTTTAATTGAAGCGTGAGCGGTTGAACCGGTTGTCGTGCCTGATCGGTTATCGGCTTGTGTGTTATTGCTGTAAGGGGGTATCAAGGGTCGTATCAGAAATTAGCCCGGGTGTGCAAAAGCTATTCGATATATAAACAGCCCGAGTGAGCCTAAATAATTGAGGAAGCAAACGTATGAGTCGTGATCCTAAATACGATATTTTATTCGAGCCGGTAGCAATAGGACCGGTCACCGCCAAAAATCGTTTTTTTCAGGTGCCGCATTGTAATGTTCTGGGCCATGCTCGACCCCGGGCTGAAGCAGCAAATCGGCGTATCAAGGCCGAGGGTGGCTGGGGTGTGGTATGCACCCAGGAAGTTGAAATTCATCCCAGTGCCGAATTAACGCCTTATATCGAAGGCCGACTATGGGATGATCGCGATATCCCGGCGCATCGGCTAATTACCGATGCGGTGCATGAGTATGGATCGCTCGCCGGTATCGAACTGGCGTATAGCGCCAACCACGCCAAAAATTTGTACAGCCGCATAGCGCCCTTTTCCCCCAGTGCCAACGCTGTCCGCGGTAATTTTCCCATGCAGGCGCGAGGCATGACGCGCAAGGATATTCGCAATTTACGTCGATGGCATGTCAATGCAGCCAGGCGTTCGAAACAGGCTGGTTATGACATCGTTTACATCTACGCCGGACACGATATGAGTATATTCCAGCATTTCCTCAAGCCGCAATATAATCAGCGTTCAGATGAATACGGTGGTTCGCTGGAAAACCGGGTTCGCCTGATGCGTGAGGTTTTAATTGATACTCGCGAGGCGGTCGGTGATGAGTGCGCGGTGGCGCTGCGTTTGGCCGTAGACGAACTGCGTGGCGTAAATGGATTACAGGCTGAATGTGAGGGACGGGACGTGATTGCAATGCTGGCAGAATTACCGGATTTATGGGATGTTAATATCAGCGGTTGGGATAATGATTCGGCTACAGCGAGATTCGAGCCGATGGAAGGATACCAGGAACCCTATACCGCTTTTGTCAAATCACTGACCAGCAAACCGGTTGTCGGAGTCGGTCGATTTACTTCTCCCGATGTCATGGTCTCGCAAATTAAACGTGGTGTACTCGATCTGATCGGAGCCGCGCGCCCATCGATCGCCGACCCTTTTTTGCCGCGAAAAATTGAACAGGGTCGAATCGAGGATATCCGTGAATGCATTGGCTGCAATATCTGTGTCGCGCAGGACAATATGGTAGGGCCGATACGATGTACGCAAAACCCAACTCAGGGCGAGGAATGGAAACGTGACTGGCATCCCGAAACTATCCAACCTGCGGTCAGTGATGATGCGGTATTAGTGGTCGGCGCGGGACCAGCAGGGCTCGAATGCGCGATGCAGCTGGCTAATCGTGGTTATCAAGTCACCCTTGCCGAAGCAAAGGAAAAGTTAGGCGGTCGGGTGACGCTTGAAAGCCAGCTCCCGGGGTTGGCAAGTTATGCACGGGTGCGTGATTATCGTGAGTCCCAGATAGCGCGACACCCTGATGTGCAGGTTTACAGGGGAAATGCATTGTGCGCAGAAGAAATTCTCGAACTAGAAATACCACATGTCATCCTCGCTACAGGGTCGAAATGGCGCAAAGATGGTGTTGGCCGAATGCACGATTTTGCGATCGATGGACTCGAGTCGATAGCAGTTCTCACACCTGATGACATTCTGGCAGGATCAAAACCGAATGGACGCGTGCTTATCTATGACGATGACCACTATTATATGGGT
>CBDUSZ010000370.1:0-2485 GCA_965370015.1 uncultured bacterium
TAGGGTGTAGCCCCCATCGACCTGGCTAGCAACAGTTTTCATACTATCCGGATCAGAACCGGCATCGGGCTCGGTCAAACCAAAGCATCCAACCAGTTCTCCAGAAGCCAGTCTGGGCAGGAATTTCTGGCGTTGATCTTCATTGCCATAGGCATAAATCGGGTGCATCACCAGCGAAGACTGCACGCTCATCGCCGAGCGGTAACCGCTATCGACACGTTCCACTTCGCGTGCTACCAGGCCGTAAGCGACATAGTTAGCCCCCGCGCCGCCATAATCTTCCGAGATGGTCACACCGAGAAAACCAAGTTCACCAAACTCATTCATGATTTCACGATCAAAAACCTCATTACGATTGGCCAGTTTCACGCGTGGCATTAACTTGTCCTGGCAATAATCGAAAGCCGCATCGCGAATTAAACGTTCATCGTCGCTGAGCTGCTGCTCGAAAAACATTGGATCTTTCCAGTCAAAATTTACCCTGTCAGTTTGCGGCGGGCTTGATTGATTCATTATCTATATCCTGAAAATGTTTAAAATCATGGCTAGCATTGCGGTTACTAATAAATTACGCACCAGTTAGCAAAATCCTTCATAGATCCGACACCGAGCCGAGGTAGATTTTTTATCGACGATCGGCGAATTGCAGGGCGAGCGTAGCATACTCGTAATAGGCTGATCGCAGTCCGCGCCAGGATTCACGCTGAACCCCCTGTATCGGAAATGGAAACTCATGACGATTTCCACTCACCAGTGTTTCGGCAAGATATTTGCCGATTACCGTTCCGGGTCCGATGCCGCGGCCATTGAATCCTGCCGGCGCAAATAAGCCTGGTGCTAATAGCTGAATACGCAGCAATTTGGTTGAAGTCAGTCCCACCCGCCCGGTCCAGTGATATGACCACGGAATACCTTTAGTTTGAGGATAGAGCCGGTCACGGGTTCGCATCATCCAGTCCCGACGGAGCGATCTAAATGCGCCCTGTAAACTTCCCGCAGAACTCATCACCAGGCGACCTGCAGCATCGATGCGAGACGAAGTCATCAAAGTTTGCGTATCCCAGAGCCCATGGCGCTGTGGGATAATTGTTTCAGCCATGGAAGCGGGTAATGGATCGGTGGCACACTGGAAAATATAAACCGGCAAGGTGGATTCGCGCACACCTTCGTTATTTTTATCGGCATAGGCGTTGGTGGCCATGACCACCTGATCGGCTACCACCTGGCCAGCTTCAGTCTCTGCCAGCCAGCGATTGCCGTCACGGGTTATTTTTACTAGCGGCGATTGCTGATATAACTTTAATCCGTTTTCAATCGCGGCGCGTGCCAGACCACGCACATAACTCAAAGGCTGTATGGTTCCGGCACTCGGATCGAGAATACCCCCGTAGCGATAAACCGGTGAACCTGATATCGATCGCGCTTCATCACCGTCAATCATTCGTGCCGCAGCGCCTAGCTTTATCATTTGCTCACAGCGATCTTCGAGATAACCCATAGCCGCGCCCTTGTGGGCAATATTGACCGTGCCAGTTTGATCGGCATTACATTCAATTTGGTGTCGCTGCACCAGATCGAACACCACGCCGGGTGAATCTTGCAAGGCCTGGTTGAATCGATCACCCGCCTCCTGACCCAGTTGATTTATGACATAGTCTGGTGTTTTCCAGACACCCGCATTTACCAGACCTGCCGATCGACCCGATCCGCCATAACCAACATACCTGGCTTCGAGTAGCACGACAGACACACCCTGTTCCGCGAGGTGTAGCGCAGTGGAAAGGCCTGTAAATCCACCCCCGATTACCAACACGTCGGTCTGCAATGACTCTTGCAATGTTTCGGGTGCAGGATTATCTATCGCGCTATCAGCCCAGAGCGATACTTCATCGGGATCTTGTGGCAAGTTGTGGTTCATCAATAATCTAGTTCGCTATTATTATCGACCGACATTTTCATCCATCACAATTTTTATTACCAGAGTTTTGATCAATCATTTTTTCGGATCGTAACATCAATTTTGCGACCCTGGAGGGCATTTATGGACCGAATTACTGGTGAATCAGCGGTTAAGCACGCGGAATTCTGTATCATGCGGGTAGAATTAACGCCTTTCTGACAAGTTCCAGGGTGTCCAAATGCTAACAGTATTCAGTGAAAAACACGCTTTACGCAACACCACGACCGAATTGTCCGGCGGTCAACTGGTGCCACCATTTGAATGCCCCATGCGAGCCGAAATAATCCTCGAACGATTGAAACGGGTGAAACTTGGCGAAATCATTGCCCCCGACGAGTTCGGCCTCGATCCGCTGACACGCGTTCATAATCGTGAATTCCTCGAATTTCTGCAACAATGCTGGGATTTGTGGCTAGCCCAGGGTTACAAGGGTGAGGCGATACCGAACGTCTGGCCTGCCCGCGGCATGCAACAACGCATCCCGAACCATATCGAAGGCAAGATGGGCTACTACGCACTGGCTGG
>CBDUSZ010000371.1:0-2454 GCA_965370015.1 uncultured bacterium
GAACCATTTTCAATTGATGCCGCTCTGCGCCATGTTCAGGCGCTAGGAGCCGAAGGGAAATCAAAGGCTGCGGAGTACGTATGGTGTGCGCCAGATTTTATCGATACCCCTCTTCGTGAAGCATTACAATCGCAGCCATGGTTTCAAAGGCAGGGCTAACAAGGCAAATGCACTCGGACGCCAAACTCCGCTGCGCTCTGTTTGGCTCCGGTGATTTGCGGCGTTAGCAGGAGTCTATGCAATGAGTAAAATTACCTCGTATATGAAGAATCTAGTTGAAAATAATTCAGTTGGATTCTATGCGACCATAGATGATTCTGGATCACCTTGTGTATCGCCGAAGGGAACCAGCGTTGTTTTGGATGACGAGACAATAATATTTGGAAATATTAGATCACCTAAAACAGTTGCAAATATTCAATCAAATCCAGACATGGAAGTGAATTTTCTCGATGTTCTTTCCAGAAGGGGATTTAGAGCTAAAGGAATTGCAAGTTATGTTGAGCGATCAACAACAAAATTCGAGAACATGATCTCAAATTTCGAAAAATGGGGTGACCTGGCAGAAAAAATCGAAGGGATAGTAGTTCTAAAGGTTTCCAGTGCTAGTGCCCTTCGTTCCCCAATATACGATATTGGAGTCAAAGAGGAAGAGCTACGTAGCCAATGGAAACAGCATTATCAAAATCAATAGCTTCTGCTAGCAAGCGCATACAGTCGGTCACATTACTGCTCGCTCCGCTCGCAGCAAAGTGCCGCTGACGCGTAGCGCTATACGGCAAAGTTGACATACTATATTTGATATGTATATACTATTTATAGTATGTGGGTAATCTATGAACATCGACGTGTAGTACGCCAGATTAAATCAATCCCAACAGATATTCTTAAACGATATGAAAAATGGAAGGATATTATTAATGTCTCGGGGCCAGATGGGCTTCGATTAATTAAGGGATTTCATGATGAGTCATTAAGGGGAGAGTGGAAAGGTTCTCGGTCTTCTCGATTAGGTAGGCAATTTCGGGTGATCTATAAGGTTGAAAGAGACCAGGTACTTGTTCAGGTTGTAAATGTTAATGCCCATGATTATCGGAAAAAATAAAATGAAAGATTACAAAATTGCAAAAAGACATATCGAGGTAACAGTAGGTGAATCAGTTCGAATCATTCGCGAGCTACAAGAAATGAGCCAGAATGATTTAGCGAGGGCCACAGGTATTCCTCAGCCTACTATCTCAGCCATTGAGAATGATCGAGTTAATCTCGGTGTGGGGCGTGCCAAACAACTCGCTATTTCTCTCAAGTGTCACCCTGCCGTACTGGTTTTCCCAGGATGGGATATTCACCATGAAGATGCCGCATAACCAGGGTTTCAAAATGACTCGGCGCACAAGTGAACTTCCCCCAATAAAACGGACGGCGCCTCCCCAATAGAAAAATGCAAAGTGTAGGCAGCAGAGCCATTTCTGATCCACGCGAGGGTGGAACATCCGTTCAGAGTAGTTACAATCAAAAAATATGTGGCGAATTCGAATTTTGATGGCAATCTGTGTCCCCCTGGGAGTTGCACTGGTGGGCGAATCAGTTGCCGGTGGGTCGCTTGTTCCGACCTCCATTGCCCCCGCCTTACCCGATACGATTACCGGAAAACCGGGCCCCGGCATGTTTCTGGTGGCCAGGCGGGCGCTCGACGGTTCACATTTTGGGCAATCCGTTGTCTACCTGGTAGAGCATGGTGAGGGCGGCACAGTGGGTGTGATCGTGAACCGGTCAAGTGATGTCAGCCTGTCCGAAGCGGTACCCGACATCGAAGATAACTTGGCAGCAGCACATGCGTTGTACTATGGAGGACCGGTTGGACTGCCAATGATACTTATGTTAGCGCGAAGCGAATCGGCGACGGTGGGAATGGCGCATGTCGCCGATGATGTCTATATCAGCTCAGATCGACGAGTACTCGACGAGGTACTTGCGGCGAAAAAACCCGATAGCGAGCTGCGTTTTTACTTCGGTTATTCTGGTTGGGCAGCCGGTCAGCTCGATTTCGAGCTCTTGCGTGGCGATTGGCATGTCGTGACAGCCGACACGGATGCGATCTTCTCCGGCGAAACGAACTCGCTGTGGAACAGGTTGATCGAGCGATTGGAACCGACGGGCATTCAGGTGGATAATCGATCACCCTTGCCAATTCTGGCGTCTGCTTACCGATAGCGGACGCTTATAAGCAGTTGCCAGGCTGCAGGAATCGGCGCCTTATAGTTATTCATCCCCATTCTCGACCCTACTGGTATAGCTGTCAGGTTTCTGTCGATGAGAGCGGGATATGCATGCAGTCGAACCGGTGGTTACGCTCAAGGTATTCAGTGTCTCTTTAGGGTCGACTGGTTTATCCCCGCTGATCATGACTTGAGTCAATTTATTTTATTGCAACGCAGCTTAGACTATTTTGTG
>CBDUSZ010000372.1:0-2443 GCA_965370015.1 uncultured bacterium
GGTTATGACCGTCGGCAACCCATAAGTTCGAAACCAGGCGCGTACCAGATGATCACTCGATGCCTTTGATGCCGAGTACGGAGAACTTGGATCGTAGGGCGTGGTTTCGGTAAACAAATCCTCGGGCCCCTCCAGGTCACCATACACTTCGTCGGTTGATACGTGATGGAAACGGAATGACGATTTACCTTCCTGTTTTATGCTTTTACAGTAATGACGCGCAGCCTCAAGCAAGGTGTAGGTACCGACTATATTGGTTTCGATAAAAGCTGCTGGACCATCAATCGAACGGTCGACATGACTTTCGGCGGCTAAATGCATGACTGCATCAGGTTGGTACCTGGCAAAAACGCGATCAAGTTCGCTTCGATTACAAATATCTACCTGTTCAAAGCTATAGCGATCGCTGTCAGATATGGGTGATAACGATTCCAAATTGCCGGCGTAAGTCAACTTGTCAACATTGATCACTTCATCCTGGGTGCTGTTGATAATATGGCGAATTACCGCGGAACCGATGAAACCCGCGCCACCCGTCACCAGCACCTTCATTGCTTGCGACCGGTAAAGTCTAGATACCAGTGCGCAAATTTCTGCAAGCCTTGTTCAATCGAGGTATCCGGTTGGTAGCCAGTATCGCGTTTTAGTTCGTCTATATTTGCGTAGGTGGCTTCCACATCGCCGGGCTGTAGTGGCAGCAGTTGTTTTTCGGTTGTTTTACCGAAAGCCTGTTCCATTAATTCAATATATCGTAACAATTCAACAGGTTCACTATTGCCAATATTATAAATCTTCCAGGGTGCCCGACTGCTGGCAGGATCGGGTTTGAGCCCTGACCAGTCAGGATTACCCGCTGGTATTTTATCCAGACAACCTATGACTCCGTCTACGGTATCATCAATATAGGTAAAGTCGCGCCGATGCTTGCCGTGGTTAAACACCTTAATCGGCTGCCCTGATAAAATCGCTTCTGCGAACAGCATCGGTGACATATCGGGTCGCCCCCAGGGGCCATATACGGTGAAAAAACGTAATCCCGTGGTGGGCAGCCGGTAAAGATGGCTATAGCTATGCGCCATCAACTCATTCGCTTTTTTGGTCGCCGCGTAGAGGGAAACGGGATGATCTACATTGTCGCCGGTACTGAAAGGCATTGTCTCGTTGGCACCATAAACGGAACTTGAGGAGGCATAGACGAAGTGCTCAACTTCTCCTTGTCTGCACGCCTCCAGTAAATTCAGGTAACCGACCAGATTACTGTCGACATAAGCATGCGGGTTTTCGATTGAATATCGCACACCGGCCTGCGCCGCGAGGTGGATCACACGTTGAAACTGTTGCTCGGCAAATAATCCCTCTACCGCCGAGCGGTTAGAGATATCCATCTTGGTAAAATGAAAATTTTCCAGCGGCTCCAATAGTCGAAGGCGGGCCTGCTTGAGCGCTACATCGTAGTAGTCGTTGAGGCTATCGATACCGATTACTTCATCGCCACGCTCGCATAGTTGCCGGGCGACATGAAAGCCGATAAAGCCCGCAGCACCGGTGAGCAGTATTTTCATTCAGCCTCGTTTCGGCTACAGGACAATCCCCGGCCGATACCGTAATAGGCGAAGCCCAGTTGTTGCATTTTTTCAGGATCATAAATATTACGCCCGTCAAAAATAACCTTATCCGCAATCTGGGTTAATAGTTCTGCAAAATTCGGCACCCAAAAATGCTTCCACTCGGTACAGACAATCAATGCATCAGCACCCTCCAGGGCAGCCTCTTTTGTACTACACAGGTTCAGATCGTCTCTAACCCCGTAAATACGCTCGGCTTCGGCCATCGCCTCGGGGTCATAAGCCTGTACCCTGGCACCGCGCTGCCAGAGCCCTTCCATGACAACACGGCTGGTTGCCTCGCGCATGTCATCGGTTTGAGGTTTAAACGCTAGCCCCCAGATTGCAAAAGTTTTACCACTCAGATCCCGTGACTGGTTTTTATCCCAGTAGAATTGTTCTATCAACTCCAGCAAGCGGCGTTTCTGATCGTAATTCACCGCCTCCACTGCATCCAGAATACGGCCTGGATGATCCAGTGATCTGGCTGTCCGAATCAGCGCCTGCACATCCTTGGGGAAGCAGGAACCCCCGTACCCGGCACCCGGATAGATAAAGGAATAACCGATACGAGAGTCCGAACCTATGCCCTGGCGGACTTCTTCTATATCTGCACCCAGGCGTTCGGCTAAATTCGCCATTTCATTCATGAACGAAATCTTCGTCGCTAACATGCAGTTAGCAGCATATTTGGTGAGTTCAGCACTGCGCAAACTCATGCAAATAATTTTGTCGTGACTACGGTTGAAGGGAGCATACAGCTCTCGCATTTTTTCTATGGCTTGTGGCGAAGTAGTGCCAATTACAATACGATCTGGCCGCCTGCAATCGTTAACTGC
>CBDUSZ010000373.1:0-2410 GCA_965370015.1 uncultured bacterium
CTACCTGATATGCTTCCTGAAACCCAGACAGGGAGTCGGCCATGCCCAGAAAACCTCGTTTCATCATACCCGGCGTACCCGTACATGTGGTGCAAAGAGGTCGCAGCAAAGAACCGGTTTTCTATGACGAAGCGGATTATCAGGTATACCTGAAATGGTTGAAGGAAGCGGCAGAACGCTATTACTGCCAGATACACGCCTACGTACTGATGACCAATCATATACATCTGCTAGTGACGCCAAAAGACCCATCTGGCATAACCAGATTAATGCAGTATGTAGGGCGTCACTACGTGCCATATATTAATCGAACCTACGGTGGCAGTGGATCAATCTGGGAAGGTCGTTATAAAGCCAGCCTGGTACAGGAAGAAACCTATCTAATAGCCTGTATGCGATATATTGAATTAAATCCTGTCAGGGCAAAAATGGTCAGAGCACCAGGACAATATCGATGGTCGAGTTATCATAGAAATGGACTGGGAGAACATGACGATCTAGTGGAAGCGCACAGCCTATATCTATCGTTAGGGAAAACAGTCAAAGCGAGGCAAACTGCCTATAAAGCCTTATTCCAGTTAAGTATCGAAGACATTGAAATAAACGATATTCGAAAAGCCTGGCAAACGGGTACGCCGCTCGGAAATGATTACTTTCGCGAGAAGATTGAAAGTAAGCTGGGGTGTAAAGTCGGTCAGGCAAGGCGAGGTCGCCCCAGTAAAGGGCTTTGACCCCTTATGATTTTCGAATAAAACAATATAGCGAAATACACAGTATTAATGTCAAACAAGGAAATAGCTTTTGAACCTCTTTGGTATCTGAAAAATCGGCACCTGCAAACCATATTCCCAAGCGTAATCCAGCCAGCCTTTCCATCGGTCGAAAAAGAACGCATTGAACTAGAAGATGGTGATTTTATCGATTTGCTGTGGACTCGTTTCCGTTCTCCACAAACCCTGCTGGTTTTGCATGGTCTTGAGGGCTCAGGTCATTCAGCCTATGCAAAGCGAATCCTGAACTATTGTAATGCGCAGCAGATAGCGGCGGTTCTGATGCAATTCCGCGGTTGCAGTGGCGAACCAAACCGACTCCTGCGTAGCTACCATTCGGGGGAGACAGGTGATTTGCAGCGTGTGATAAACCATTTGAAAGGCAACGGTATCAACAACATTGCCCTACTTGGCTACTCACTCGGCGGTAATGTAACCCTCAAATATATGGGTGAAACAACCACCGACTCTGCTATCCGATGTGCAATCGCTGTCTCCGCACCAATGAGACTCGATATTTGTTCCGATGCCATGGATCAGGGGTTCGCCAGAATCTACCAGGCTTCGCTACTACGCAGCATGATAAAAAAAATGCATCTTAAGCGGACATTGTTGAAGACTAGTGACAAGCATTTTCCAGAACCACAGGGTATGCAAAACATCCGCCAGTTCGACGATTCGTTTACTGCACCAATTCATGGCTTTGATAGTGCCGAGCACTTCTACCAAAGCTGCAGTTCAAGGCAATTTCTAATTAACATCGATAAACCAACGCTGATTATTCAGTCTCTCGACGATCCTTTCATGACGGCTGAAGTGTTACCGTGTGAACATGAGTTATCCGATTCAGTCAATTTGGAACTTTCGACGCATGGCGGTCATGTTGGATTTATCGCTGACGATAAGATGCGTCCAGGATTCTGGTTGCAACATCGGATTCATCGCTATTTGGTTGATCAGCAATTTTTCAACCCAGTTTAGTATTTTCCTTCAACAACAGCCTGCCGATAGTTGACAATTTCCCGAGAGAAATTTCATAATTTGTGAATAGAAATCCGTTCAATTACTGCTGTTCAAAGCTCAATACGGCTAAGCCGTAATGCATTCAATACTACCGAGACAGAGCTGAGGCTCATAGCAGCGGCAGCGATGATGGGGCTGAGCAGAATTCCGAAAACTGGGTACAAAACCCCAGCGGCGATAGGTACCCCGGCACCGTTGTAGATAAATGCAAAGAACAAATTCTGGCGTATATTAGTAATGGTCATGCGGCTTAAACGGCGAGCTCGTATTATCCCTCGCAGATCGCCCTTGACCAGGGTCACACCGGCGCTTTCCATAGCGACGTCAGTGCCGGTTCCCATGGCGATGCCAACATGGGCCTGGGCCAGTGCAGGGGCATCGTTAATGCCATCACCAGCCATTCCTACAATCCGTCCCTCTGCTTGTAATCGTTTCACAGTTTCCGCCTTCTGGTCGGGTAGCACGCCTGCGATAACCTCGTCCAGGTCAAGTTTTTCCGCGACTGCCCTGGCAGTAGTTTCGCTATCACCGGTTAGCATAACAACGTGGACACCTTCGGCGTGCAGACTTTTGATTGCCTCCGGCGTGGTTTCCTTGATCGGGTCAGCGACGCCGAT
>CBDUSZ010000374.1:0-2406 GCA_965370015.1 uncultured bacterium
ATCCCTATTGCATTTCCACCATCCATGGCGGTCATGTAACTTATTAGAGCACCAACAGTAGGCGCTTTTAGGCGCCAAAAGTAGGTGCCACCAGGCAATGCAGGAGCAATTGCCGAGGAGCAAAAATCGGTTACACGGCCATCGCGGAAAAGTGCAATCTTTAAAGGCGCTCTATAATCGGACCTTGACGCAATTGCGCCCATTCTTCTTGGCCACAAACAGTGCCATGTCAGCGCGTTTCACCATCGAGGAATAATTACCGGTTTCGTCAGTCATCGCTGCGACACCTATGCTCAGGGTGGCACTTTTTTCTCCCGAATTTGTTCTATATCGAGCATTCGATACAAATTTCCGAATATTCTCAGCAAATTTCTCTGCCGCGTTCATGTCAATATCGGGCATTAAGATACTGAGACCGTTTTGACCATAACGTCCCAGAGTATCTTTCTCTTTATCTATTTTGGAAAAGATATGTTTGACGATTGCGGCAAAAACTTTATATGCCACCTGGTCACTATCCTGTTCGCGTAATTTGGATAATCCATCGACCTCGACAATCAATATTGAAAGAGGCTCACCTTCCCTTGCTGCGGTTTGGTACTTACCTATCGCGATCTTGTCGGAATTTTCACGACTCAGCAAAGTGATAGTCTTCTTCCCTGGCTCCAGGCTATTTTCCGTCTCTTCAACCCTGGGCTTTTTTTCTTCTATTTCTGGTGGCACTACCTGGATATTGGGATCAATGAAACTGTGATCGGTCACATCCATGTCTGTCGACTGACTGGTGGCCAGTTTAGATGTTGCAATAGTATCCTTGCTACGCTTCATCGGCATTGGTGAACGAACAGGGGATGGAGCTATTACCGGGCTTTCTAACACAACATCGGAGTTCCTGGCTGTTCGTTTAAAAATCAACATGGCCTGCGTGGCAATACTGACACTGGCTACCATATCCAGGTCGCCAAAAGGCTCGCTTGAGCGACGTAAACTAATTACCCCCATTAATTTTGAACCACTGGTAACAGGCACATCCATTCGAAAGGATAAAACTCGTTTCTTTACAACGCCTAAAAATCCTTTAACTTCTTCCTGTTCTGCACTCACGGTGGCCTGGCGGGTCTGGGTAAGTTTACTCAGCACGTCTTCCGTCCACAGGGTTTTGTCTTCATCTTCAAATAAGGCGCCCTCGATCTTGTCGGCAACGGGTTTGGGGCCCTGACCTTCAAGCGAGGTGAGAATATAAGATTCGAAATCGATAACCGATTCGAGGTGTTTTTTCAACAACCCGATCATTTCCCTGAATTCCAGGATACCGCTCAGTGCCATATCAAGATCAATCAAGGTGAACGCCCAGGTCTCCTGGCGGTTAGTCATGTCCCGATTGATATCGGACTGCAGGTACAGAAGCCTTCGATGGCGCTCGAGTTTATAGGAAATATAAGCGCTGATAGCCATGGCCGAAAACAACAGCACCGCTACGATACTAATCCAGAATTGTGATACCTCGGTTAAATGCATGACGATTAAAAATATACCCGTCAAAACCAGTGGAATAAAACTGTTCAATAGAAAGCGAATTATATTCAGGCTTCCCATCCAGATTATTAACAATGACATTTCAAGCGCATGGTAGGCGCTATATTTTTGCAGATAAACAGCCACTATCACACAGCCCATGCAGGCAATGCCATTGATCATTAATCTTATATTGGGCCAGTATGGGTTCCGCATAAACTGACTTACAAGCAAGTTCCCTAATGCCAGCACCGCAACCGCCAGATACCCGTACATTGGCGTCGAAACTTCCCTGCCGAAGGCCTTGTTCTCTAAAAACGCGAAACCAAGGCTGAGAAGCAGTAGCATAGCGAAAGCAAAGACGCTCGAACGGCGGCCCCGTGAATGCTGCCCTAGCTGATACTTGCTCTCCATTTCGCTATTCTGGTACTGGATGCGTATGGATTTTCTATATCGGGTGATCAAGTCCTGCGACACTTCACTGTTACCTTTTTAGGTTTAAATCAACACGAGTACTGATTCGATAGAGGCACTCTGTAAGAGCGACAATATCGTAAAAATTTCCTGTCGGAATAATCCGGAATCACTTTGCAGCCAGGCGCAATGCTTGTAATTATTATCCACTCACTGACTGCTATAAGCTTCCAGTCTAATCCACTTTTTTTGAGTATTAAATACCATGTATCGATTTTATACTTTAACTCATTTTATAAAAATAAATCCCTGGTGAAATAATTATAGCGGATTTTCATTATTTACAAAGGCTTATGTGATATTGTTCATAGTGTTATTTAAGATATGTTTTGCTTTAAGTGCAATGAATATTACTAATCTCAACACTGCCCGACAACTAAAATGGTGTCTCCAGGAATACGGATTTTTTCGTTATGG
>CBDUSZ010000375.1:0-2396 GCA_965370015.1 uncultured bacterium
AAACGATTGCGCGATACGGGACTGCCAAAACCACCGGGCGTAGTTGCGAGCACACCGGCATTGATGCTCGATAACCATATCCGTAGTAATCTGCGCGCGAATTTGGCGCTAGGTTCCTACCATAAAACCGAAAAAACCAGCGCGACAGAAACGCCGGAGCGTATCGTCCCCGGCGGCTGCAACATATGTTTTAACGGCTGCCCGATCAAATACCACATTCGCGGTAACCAGGTGATTAATATCTACGGCAACACCGACGACCCGGTTTTCCAGGGTCGAATCTGCCCGAAGTCACAAATGACCCTGCAAATGTACGACAATCCACAGCGGCTGTTGCAGCCGTTAAAACGCATCGGTAAACGCGGTAGCGACCAGTTCGAAACCATCAGCTGGCAACAGGCGCTGGATGAAATTGCACAAAAATTATCGCGCGTGCGGGATCAATATGGTGCGGAATCGCTCGCCATCCACTCGGGTTCGCGAACCGGCGTATTGAACTTAATCGGTGCCATCCCGTTATTCGCGGGCCTGTGGGGCACCCGCAATGTCGCCTCGACCGAGGCGTTTTGCAGTCTCGGCAGGAGCCTGGCGCTAGAGGTCACCCAGGGCATCGGGCATATGCCAAACATCTATACCGAAGACGATATCGGCAGCGCCGCGCTCTACGTTTATATCGGCGACAACGAGGCAGAAACGCGGCCGGTCAATTTCGGCATGCTCAACGACTGGCGCATCCGCAACGCGGCGAAAATGATCGTCGTCGATCCACGCCTGACCGTCACCGCCAGCAAGGCGGATGAATGGCTGGCGATTCGCTCCGGCACCGACATGGCGCTCGGGCTGGGCATTATCCATTATTTATTCGATGCGAATCTTGCCGACCTCGAATTCTGCGAACAATGGGTCGAGGGCTGGCAGGCATGGCGCGAATTTGTGCGGCAAAAATGCTATGACGTCGATTGGGCAGCCTCGGTAACAGACTTGTCGGTAGAGCAAATTGTCGCGCTCGCCACTGCAATCGCCGACGCCGATGGTTGCATGATATTCGTCAGCCGGGGTATCAATCAGCATACCAATTCAGTGCAGACCAACCGCGTATTCATGTTCCTCGCCGCAATCACCGGAAACTGGGGGCGTAAGAGTGGTGGCTATTTCAACGTATCCTCGGAAATCGACTGGCATCCCCCGGCAATACCGCGTGAGCGCAGGCCAGACTGCAAACCGGCGATTAGCAAAAACCCAATGGCCTGGCTCGAGGCGATGCAAAGCGGCAGCCCCTACCCGATTCGCGCGCTGATAACAGGTAATAATCCGCTCGCCCACTGGCCCAGGCAAGACAAGGTGCGCGAGGCTTTCGAATCACTCGACCTGGTGGTGCACCTGGAATTATTTAAAAACGCAACTTCGTGCTACGCCGACTATGTACTGCCGATGGCCAGCGGTATCGAAAAAGGCGGCACCACGCGTTTCGCTGCTGATCGGCGCATAGTGTGGAATGACCGCCTGATCGATCCACCCGGGGAAGCCAAATCCGACCACTGGTTCTGGATCGAACTCGGCAAACGGTTTGGCTTCGACGACATTCTCAAGCCCGAATATAACGACCCTCGCGTGTTGTGGGACGAGGTACTGGTGCCGGTAACACCCGATCTCGCGGGTGCGACAACCGAGTACATGACATCCCTGCCAAATCGAACTGTACGCATACCACTGCGCCAGGACCGCAGCGAAGCACTGGACCCGCTGTATATTACCCAATACGCAAAAGCCTACCCGCAATCGCGCGCCGCGTATCCAACCCCGAGTGGCAAACTAGAATTTTACAACGAGGCGATAGAAGCGAAATTTGCACCGTTGGGGCTATCAGCTTTGCCCGAGTTTTACAGCGAGGAACAACAGTTAATAGACCTGCCACATTTAGTACCCGCAGATGAAGCAATCGTATCGCCATTTTTTGGCAGTAAGGTACTGGTACACCCCGCGCGCATCGAGTACCCCGACGCAACTGAAGGCGCAGCGAAATCGGCCCAGGAGTTTGATACCGAACTAGTCACCGGTCGTCCACCGGCACCACACTTTCATTCCTGGACGCATTATTTCTGGCAGGCACAGGAAATGTGGCCCGAGCTATATTGCCAGATTCACCCCGACAGGGCGCAAAACCATGGCATTCAAGACGGCGACGAAATTATCATCGAAACCAACAACGGGCAGATAAAAGCCCGCGCCTGGCTACACCGCGGCATCAGGCCAACCAGCATATTTATACCGATCGGCTGGGATGAGCAACAACCTTATCACCCAGGACGCGGCGTCAATCACCTGACCGCAATGGCGCTAGACCCGGTTTCGCAACAGGCCAACCTGAAAACCCACCTGTGCCGGGTTAGAAAGGC
>CBDUSZ010000376.1:0-2374 GCA_965370015.1 uncultured bacterium
GCCTTGCTGATATAGTTATATACCTCGTCTGCACATTCTTCCAGGTGACTCTCGGTATCCACTTCCAACTCTGGGTTAGCGGGTTCTTCATAGGGTGAACTAATCCCGGTAAAATCAGGAATCTCCCCCGCCCGTGCCCTTTTATACAGTCCCTTTACGTCCCTCTTTTCGCAAACTTCGAGGCTGCTTTTGCAATAGATTTCGTGAAAATCCGAACCTGCAATTTTGCGCACGTTTTCGCGGTCGGACTTGAAAGGCGAGATAAACGCGGTAAGCACGATGATCCCGGCTTCGACGTATAATTTCGCCATCTGGCCGATGCGGCGGATATTCTCCTTGCGGTCTCCATCCGAAAATGACAGGTCGGCGCATAGTCCGTGGCGTACGTTATCGCCATCCAGCACGAAGGTGCGACAACCCTGTTGATGTAATTTTTCTTCCACCGTATGCGCGAGGGTTGATTTTCCAGCACCCGATAAACCGGTAAACCAGAATATAGCGCCGCGGTGTTTGTTCATCAGCTCGCGCCGTTCACGGGTAACCGTGGCATGATGCCAGACCAGGTTGTTAATTTTATCCTGTTTACTCATGGGTTTTATCCGAAGGCCTGGTTAAATTTGTCGAGGAATTGCGCTAATAAATTATAGGCTAATTGATTAATTCCTGCTGCTGCCTTGCGACCGCCACCTGATTCAAATTGTCGACATAGTTCGTCAGCCCCCTGCTTAAGATTATACGGAGCCCGCACGCTCACCCGATAGCCGCCATCACCCCTGTCGATCAACAGGGCATGAGCCATGTTCGGGTTCTGCTTGGCAAGATCATTACCCATCGCACCGACTACGCGTTTTGCCCAGGATTCATTCGGCAACATATAGACCGCGCAGCTATCATTCACAGATTCTGGCTCTGCATTTTGAGACTGTTGCCTGTCGGCCAGGTACTGTTGCAGTAGCGCCTTATATCCCTGATCACTGGCTAAGAAATCGCGCGGATCTTCAAATACATGCAGGTTTTCATAGAGTTCGGCCGGATGAAACATCAGGTCTTCGATCTCAAAACCATAGCCGTTGTAATTCAAACAAATGCCTAGTTGCTGCAATGACGCCAAAGCGTCATCGTCGAGGCCTATTCCCCGGCCCAGTTCCGTTGCTGCGGCATCAAAATTGTCGCCAAATGCACCAACCACCGCCCATTTCGCATGGGCATTATGAAGATATCGATTGACGATCAGGCTCGTACAAATGTCGGCGGCAACATCGATATGTGCGCTCAGGTTTTCATGTTTTGGGATTTCGCCAGGATAGTGGTGATCGGCATAAAATACGCGCGCGCCTGCTTCGAGTAAAGTTTCCAGTGACTGGCGATTCTTATCCAGTGAAATATCGAGTACGGTGATGTCGTCACCGGCTTTGGCAGGCACCCGGCCAAGCAATTCGATATCGCGCTTTAAGCCCGTTATCAATTTTGACTGTTTCGGTGAATGCAGGCGTATCTGCTGTAAAGCACAGATACCATCGGCGTCGCCGTTGAATACGTCGTAGCTAGTCATAAGTTATGTTGGTCGAATAAATTCGACCCTACAGGGTAATCTGCAAAGAAGTTTGTCATGCCCGGCTCGACCCGGAATGATACCTATGGCATTTCTGAAAATACTTTTTAAAACGGTATATCGTCAAACCCATCGTCTACCGGCGCGGTTTCTGGTGGGCTTGCCTGGGTAGATTGTTTTGCCGGCGGGTCAAACGGTACGGTACTACCGGAAGATTGCTTGCCCCCTAGCATTTGCATTTCGTTGGCTACTATCTCGGTTGTATATCGGTCCTGGCCGCTTTTATCCTGCCATTTTCGGGTTTGAATTTTTCCTTCGAAATACGCCTGTGAGCCCTTCTTCAAATATTGCGCGGCGATCTCGGCAAGCTTGCCAAACATGACAATTCGATGCCACTCGGTACGCTCCTGGGCTTCACCGGTTTGCTTGTCTTTCCAGGTTTCATTGGTTGCGACACTGATATTTACGACCGGGCTGCCACTGGCCGTGTATTTGACATCTGGGTCCTGACCCAGTGTTCCTACGATGATTGCTTTGTTGACGCCTCTGGCCATGCTTGACTCCGATTTTCTATAGGTTATATCAGTAATTTTATGACGGTTATTCTACTTGGAGTATCAATATTTAGCGAGTTTGAATTGATCACCGTGAGTAAAAAAGCGTAAAAAATGCCTCACAAAGTTTTCACCCTGGAGGCATTTTCTCCGGCATCCATGCCAGCCAGCCATCCCTGATTACTAACTACTTGATCAAAATATCAACCTTGTTCTTCTCACAGGTTGAATCGCCGATACCGCGCACCATGATGATTTGCTCAGCACT
>CBDUSZ010000377.1:0-2342 GCA_965370015.1 uncultured bacterium
GCCAGAAAGTGATTTTCGGCGCTATTGTTTTTGGCCACAAAAATTTCGCGAACCTCGTCGCCCAACTCGAAACATTGTTGACTAATGCCCGGACCGATCCAGGCTAGCAATTCACTGGCGGGAGATTTCATATCGCTCACCGTGGCCTCGATTACACCATCTGCCAATCCGCGCCAGCCGGCATGGATTGCAGCGACTTCGGTACCCATGCGGTTACACAGTAAAATCGGCAGGCAGTCTGCTGTCATCACCACCGCAACCGTATCTGTGTTGCGCGTGATCGCCGCGTCAACTCTCCGGCTCGACCCATGCTCGAGATTAACTACCCGGGTACTATGTGTTTGTTCCAGCCAGCAGGGCTCGGCGGGCAGCTTCAGTGCACGGCAAAGTAACTCTCGATTACGTTGCACGCGTTTATCATCGTCACCGACGTGCGCGGCCAGATTAAACGATGCGTAGGGATGCTCGCTGGCCCCTTCAATGCGCGTGGTACACAGGGCTTTTACCTGTGGCGGCGCGTTCCATTGCGCGCGAATAAATTCTAGCGGCGGCTCAGACTTCATCCACGGATTTACCCAGGGCATCTAGCATGGTTTGAAAATCTTGCGGCACAGGGGCTTCAAAGCTACAGTATTCGTCATAACCGGGCCGCTTGAAACTCAGTCGCCGGGCATGCAGCGCCTGGCGCCTGAAGTTCCGCAGCTGGTCTGCCAACCCGGGGCTAATACCGGGGGGTACGCGCAGGCGCCCGCCATACACTGGATCACCAAGCAATGGATATCTAATATGCGCCATGTGCACCCGAATCTGATGCGTGCGTCCGGTTTCCAACTGCACGTCGATGAGGCTGTGGAAAGGGAATTTTCGTACCACCTGAAAGTGCGTAATGGCTAATTTGCCCTGCGCCTGTACCGACATTTTTTTACGATTCTGCGGGTGTCGCGCAATTTTGGTTTCGATGGTTCGCCCGGCAGTAACCACTCCCTGGGTGATCGCCATATACTCGCGTTTGACTTCACGGCGTTGTATCTGATCAACCAGGCTTGCATGGCTGGTCAGGTTCCGCGCCACTACCATTACGCCGGTAGTATCCTTATCCAGTCGATGCACGATTCCGGCGCGCGGCAACTGATCCAGATCAGGATCTATATTCAGCAGGCCATTCACCAGTGTGCCAGTTTCGTGCCCGGCTGCCGGATGCACCACCAGGTTCGCCGGTTTATTAAGCACAATAATGTCATCGTCCTGATGCAGGATATCTAACTCGATATCTTCTGCCTTATCATCAATTTTCGCCACATAGGGAATATCGAGGTCGATCAGGTCGCCCGGGTAAACCTTTTGTCTGGGTTTACAGACCTGGTTATTCAGAATTATGAATCCGTGCTGGATCCAGTCCTGAATCTTGCTTCTCGAATAATCGGGCATTAAACTACTAAGCGCCTGATCGAGCCGGTAACCGGAATATTCGGACTCTACTTTGAACTGTTGCTGAATTAATTTCACCTACTGGTTATACTGCTTGTTTGATTATTCAGCAAGTCGATACACACGTTAAAAATCCAGGGAGCCTCTGATCAATTCATGAATCTACGCATATTACTGTTAGTAACCTCGAGTTTTATACTGCTCGCCTGTGGGCCGGTCAAGGAAGTTGATATTACCGCTGAATGGAGTGCTGAAAAGCTCTACCGCGATGCCAGGAGCGAAATGGAAAAGGAAAACTATCTTACCGCGATAGAAAAGTATGAAACCCTGGAGTCGCGTTATCCATTTGGCAAGTATGCTACCCAGGCCCAGCTCGACGTCGGCTATGCTTATTATAAATATGACGAACCGGATGCAGCGATAGCGGCAATTGATCGTTTTATCAAGCTTAATCCACGAAACCAGGCGGTCGACTACGCCTATTATTTGAAGGGCCTGGTTAATTTCGGCCGCGGTGGCAGCATACTCGACATACTCCATGATCGGGATAAGGCCGATTACGACAATTCGATATTATTGACTTCGTATAATGACTTTCAACTCCTGCTAAGAAGGTTTCCGCAGAGTAAATATGCCGCTGATTCGCGCCAGCGCCTGATCTTTTTGCGCGATAAGCTTGCTAGTGCTGAATTAAAAATTGCGCGTTATTATGCTTCACGCGATGCCTGGGTAGCCGCTTCAAATCGCGCAATTTCCATTATACAAAACTATCCGGGCACCAGTTCAGTGAAACCCGCGCTGGAAATTCAGTTAGCCGCTTACCAGCATCTTGGGCTCGATAATTTAGTCGCCGATACACAAAGAATTATCGATTTGAATTAAGCCTATTGGTCGAATGAATTCGACCCTACGGG
>CBDUSZ010000378.1:0-2339 GCA_965370015.1 uncultured bacterium
TGGCCGGGTCGAGAATTTTAAGAAATTCTTCGTAAAAAAGATGGTATTCATTATATAGCCAGGTGGCGGCAGACTGGATGTTTGGGCCTGAGTCGTTCATTATTTCCCGAGGTTGATTTATTATGCTGGTACCGACAAGCTGTCGATGGTATAGGATATTTTGATTTCTGGAAACAGTGTTAACTAATGACTGCACAGATGCCTGAGGGGGCGCAACTAATGATAAAAAAGTGGGTACGCTATGAGCATACCGGTGAACAGGGCTTTGGAGTAATTGAGCAGGAAACTATCCATTGCCACAGCGGCGATATGTTTCACCATCCGCAGCCCAGTGGTGAAACCCTGCGGTTACAGGACGTTCGTTTGCTGGCACCTTGTAAACCGAGCAAGATCGTTGCGATGTGGAATAATTTCCATCAACTCGCCGAAGCGCAAGACCTGGTGCCGCCGGAATTCCCTTTTTATTTTATCAAACCAGCCAGTTGCGTCATCGGCCACGGAGACGAAATCCTGCATCCACAGGGCTACGACGGTCGTCTCATCTACGAGGGTGAGTTAGGCGTGGTTATCGGCAATACCTGCAAAGGCGTGAGCCGCGACGAGGCCGCTGACTACGTGCTCGGGTACACCTGTATCAACGACGTTACCGCTATCCACTTGCTGTTCAAGTACGATGCTTTTCCGCAGTGGACCCGCGCCAAGAGCTTCGATACATTTGGTGTGATTGGACCCTGTATCACCGAACTGGAAAACCCAGACTCGCTTGTCATTAAAACCCTGGTGAACGGTGAAGAGCGGCAAAACTATCCAGTCTCCGATATGTTTTTTTCGCCACTCGATCTGGTAAGCCTGATCTCTGGAGATATGACGCTGAATCCCGGTGATGTAATTGCCTGTGGTACCTCTTTGGGGGTCAAGACGATGAAACCGGATACGACCGTTAGCGTAGAAATAGAAGGTGTTGGAACTCTGACCAATTACTATAAACCCGGAGTTGCGAGCTAACATGAATCAATGTGACCTCCCACAGGATCGGCTGATTCCATACGATGAAGCGCTACAGGCGCTGCTCGCAAAAGTATCACCACCGCAAAGAATGGTGAGAAAACCATTGCTTGAGTCGTTCGGCGAAGTGCTGGCGGAGTCCCAGTGCTCGACCATAGATGTGCCACCTGCGGATAACTCGGCGATGGACGGCTACGCCTTGAATACTGCTGATTTGGCAGCGTCGGGTGAGACCAGGCTTCCGGTATCGCAACGTGTTGCCGCCGGAGAAGCCGCAACGCGGCTACAACCCGGTTCCGCGGCACGAATATTCACCGGCGCATCGATTCCTGATGGTGCAAATGTCGTTATCATGCAGGAACAGGTCACTATCGTCGGCGATATGATGTGCTTTGGGATTAAACCTGAAGTTGGCTCAAATATTCGCCTGGCCGGCATCGATATTCGCAGCGGTGATACTATTCTGCTAAAAGGTTGTCGTTTACGGCCGCAGGACATTGGACTTGCAGCATCGGTTGGACTGGAATCGTTGCCGGTATTCGAAAAAGTCCGCGTCGGTATGTTTATAACCGGCGACGAACTGGTGGAGCCGGGTA
The DNA here is from genome assembly GCA_965370015.1 of uncultured bacterium. Lineage (GTDB taxonomy): Bacteria > Pseudomonadota > Gammaproteobacteria. The sequence continues at coordinate 1,602 of CBDUSZ010000378.1, forward strand.
ATCCCCTCGCCGCTGGACAAATTTATGATTCGAATCGATATACATTGCAGGGAATGTTGCGTGAACTCGGCTGTCAAATTATCGATCTCGGTCTCGTCGGCGATACATTAGAAGAAACTAAAAATGCCATGTTAGATGCGGCACAACAGGCCGACCTGGTGATTACCTGTGGTGGTGTGTCGGTGGGCGAAGAAGATCATGTGCGAATTGCTATTGAGCAACTGGGTGAATTGCACCTCTGGCGATTGCGTATTAAACCCGGTAAACCGCTGGCTTTCGGCTCGATCAACTCGACGCCGTTTATCGGCTTACCCGGCAACCCGGTTTCGGTATTCGCGACCTTCTGCCTGTTTGTTGCGCCGTTGATCAAAACCTTGCAGGGCAGGCCCTGGCAAAAACCGATCGCTAGTCAAGTGAGCGCTGGATTTGACTGGCCAAAGCCAGATTCTCGACGTGAATTCCTGCGCGCGCGCCTGGAAGTCGATGGCGATCAAACGCTAGTCGCAAATATCTATCCGAACCAGGATTCAGCCGTACTCAGCTCAGCGGTCTGGGCGCAGGGACTTGTTGAAATTGCCGAAGGCGAGACTTTGAAAAAAGGCGATAAAGTCGATTATTTATCCTTCGAGCAATTGCTGGTATAGGGATCGACATGCTAATCCGGGTGCAGCAACAGGATTTCGATATCGCCGAGGTGAATCGCGAACTCTGTGCCGGCCGTAGCGATATCGGCGCCAT
>CBDUSZ010000379.1:0-2293 GCA_965370015.1 uncultured bacterium
CGAACCACGAACATAGAACGCGTACCAGTATCAGTCTAAACCTGGGTACGCTACCAACATATATCGGTAAATCGATACAAATCTGCCTTTACCGGCTGGTTCAGGAAGGCCTTAACAATGCTGAACTTCATGCACCAGGCGCATCTTGCTCGATATCCACACGCTATGCCGACGACATTATTGAGGTTGAAGTATCTAATAACGGTCCGGGGTTTGATCCTTCGATGATCGCGACATCAAGTTGTGGACTCGGTTTACCCGGTCTGCGAGAACGAATTGAAAGCGTCGGTGGGCAATTCGAAATACGCAGTACGGACGGTCAGGGAACCCGGCTTATCGCACGATTTTCCATCGCCGATCTGGAGTTGGTTAGATAATAGAAATGTTGTAAGTAAGAAATCCGATGAAAACTCATCTTTAATGGACTTTGCTAAATATCTTTAGAGCACCTCTTGGATAAGTCATTTTTTGTATGGAATTTTGCGGGTATTAGCTGTGTATTGTTATGCTAATTGGTGCAAAATCCCGCAACGGGTCCCTCATAAGCAGTTGATAAATAACAGTATATAAAGCAGCCGGTAGTGAGATAATTCTCGTCTCGGTGGTTAGATTGCACGACTCAACTGTAGTGGTGTGCGATATGTCCATGAATAGACATGGTCTGTTTCCTCATATTCTTTTTCCCTGGCTAGTCGGCCCTGAAAAAATTGGTTTTTGATTATTCACGCGCTAATTTTCATCGAGCCAGTCACCCAGGATATTTACACGCAACCGCTCAGCTGATCGTCATCGCGGGTGAGAGAGCATCTTTATCGGCTCCCCTGTGGCTACCTTCCAGCAATGCCTGGAATACCCGCCAAATTGAGGGCCAAAAAAGCCTGAGATGTCGCAGAATCAGGCGCAAGTTATGACCAGCGCAGCAAAGCAGTACATTGATCGCATCACCATCCATTCCTTGCAGATAATTTCTGCCCAGGCGACCATCTGATTTCAATTGCCCAATGATCGGCTCTATCGCCTGCCGGCGTTTCAGCCGCTTTCGCAGACTTCGGGTTTTTATGCCGCGCCTTTGTCCCGACAGGTACACGGTCGTTGTCTCCTCCCCGTGTCCTCGATAGCCTTTGTTTGCGAAGGCTTCTTCAATCTCGGTGTGGGCTAATCGTCGAGTTTGAGCCAACGCGTCCGATAGCGTATGACCGTCATAGGGGTTACCCGGTAGCGCTTGTCCACCGATAATAAAATTACTACGATTCGTGCTCGTAATACTCACCTTGACGCCAAACTCGTAACGCTTGTGCGCTTTGCCCTTGCTCAGGTACTCCACCTCCGGCGCATACAAACTGTACAGCTTGTTTTTGCTGTGCTTTTCCTGAACCAGCAAACGCCTGGCCATCGAGATTTCCCCTGCAAACAATAACACCAGATCCGCTTGCCCGGCGATACACCGCTCGATGTCTCGCACCACCCGTCCCAGGTAGGTGCGTAATCGTTTGAGCTCACGCTTCATGCGATTCATCTGCCTGGCATGGACGTAACGACTCGCCTTCCACACCGACTGGGGACCTTTTCGGGCATAGGTTTGGCGAAGTGTGATCCGATGGTGCCGACAAAGCCTGACCAGGCGCTCACGAGAGCGGTTGAGCGGTTGAGCGGTTGAGCGGTTGAGCAATTTGCTATCGGTCGGAAATGCTACAGCTTTCTCCTGCACCGTGGTATCCACCGTGACTCGCTTAAAATCATGCGGTTTCACCGTGCCACTCTTAACCCCGGCCTGGATCGATACAGCCAGCAGTTTCTCACAACTCGATTTACCAATACGTTTGCGAAAACGCGACAGGCTGCTCGGGTCGATCGGCAACTCATGCTTAAGGTAGATTTCACCACACAAGTACTGCCAGTAGGGACTTTCAACCCAGCGTTTCACTACCTGTTCGTCCGACAGATTATGAATCTGCTTGAGCTAGTCCAACCCAACCATCAAACATAGCGGCGTGGCGACGATCCAGCAAGTTGACCAATTCGTTACGAAAGAGATCGATTTCAGGTGTGCCTTCAGACTTTTTTCGGGGCCTTTTTAGCGCCGGAAATTACAGGGAAATCACTTGTAATTATACTAAACCTTGCAATTTCTGACTATTTATAATTCAAATTAATTTATGCCATTCAATGGCTTGTGTGTTTTTCACGGGCGACTAACTAAGGTTTAAAGTGAGGCGAAATTCCTTTTTCCTCGCCAAACGGACTATCTAGATATGAGGCACAAGCCATATCTCCTGATTCCTGAATTTCGACG
>CBDUSZ010000380.1:0-2289 GCA_965370015.1 uncultured bacterium
AGGTAACAACTTGGACCAATTTAGAGGTACTACTATTTTGTCGGTTCGCCGGGGTGACAGCGTCGTCATCGGTGGTGATGGCCAGGTCAGCATTGGCAATACAATTATGAAAGGTAACGCCAAGAAAGTACGCCGCCTCTACAAGGAACAGGTGATCGCCGGGTTTGCCGGTGGAACCGCCGATGCGTTTATGTTGTTCGAATTATTCGAAGGCAAGCTCGAAAGGCACAATGGGCAAATGGTGCGTGCCGCCGTAGAACTGGCCAAAGAGTGGCGCTCCAGCAAAATACTGCGCAGACTCGAGGCGCTGTTGTGTGTTGCTGATCAGGAAGCCTCGTTGATTATTTCGGGTAATGGTGATGTTATCGAACCCGAGGACAGCCTGATGGCAATCGGATCCGGTGGCCCATTTGCGCAGGCGGCAGCGCGCGCAATGCTCGATACCACCGATTTGAATGCGCGTGAGATAGTGCAAAAAGGTCTCGAAATAGCGGGAGAAATATGCGTCTATACCAATCTCAATCACAGTTTTGAAGAAATTAACTATGCTGGATAGCAATTACATGACCCAGTCCCCGATGACACCGCGGGAAATTACCGGAGAACTTGATAACCACATCATTGGCCAGGACAAGGCGAAACGTGCGGTCGCGATCGCGTTACGAAATCGCTGGCGACGGCAACAGGTGAATGAAGAGCTGCGTAACGAAATCACCCCCAAGAATATATTAATGATGGGGCCAACCGGCGTCGGTAAGACTGAAATTGCACGCCGTCTGGCACGGCTGGCAGGCGCACCTTTTATCAAGGTTGAGGCGACCAAATTTACCGAAGTCGGTTATGTGGGTCGTGATGTCGAATCGATTATTCGCGATCTGGTCGATGTTTCGGTGAACGGTATGCGCGAAGCCGAAGTCGGCCGTGTGCGTCATCGTGCCGAAGATGCAGCGGAAGAAAAAGTGCTCGACGCCCTGTTGCCAAGACCTGGCGAGTTTGTCGAGGAAGCCGATAGCAGTGCGGCCAGTACGCGGCAGAAATTTCGTAAAATGCTCCGCGAGGGCAAAATTAATGACAGGGAAATCGAGATCGAACTGCAAATGCCCACTGTTGGCGTAGAGATCATGGCGCCGCCAGGCATGGAAGACATGACTAATCAGCTGCAAGGCCTGTTTCAAAACCTGGGTAGCCAGAAAAAGAAGACGCGCAAGCTGCGAGTCGAGGAGGCGCTGAAATTATTGACCGATGAAGAAGCGGCAAAAATGATCAACGAGGACGAGCTGAAGCTCGCGGCACTGGAAAACGCCGAGCAAAACGGCATCGTGTTTATTGATGAAATAGACAAGGTTACAAAGCGTCAGGATACCAGCGGTGCCGATGTTTCGCGTGAGGGCGTGCAGCGTGATTTGCTCCCGCTGGTCGAAGGTTGTACGGTTTCCACCCGTGCTGGCATGATTAAAACAGACCACATTTTGTTTATCGCCTCCGGCGCATTTCATCTATCCAAACCCAGTGACCTGATTCCCGAATTACAGGGGCGCCTACCGATTCGCGTCGAGTTGTCTGCGCTGACGGTAGAGGATTTTATCCGCATCCTGCGTGAGCCGAATGCATCGTTGACCGAGCAGTATACGGCGTTGCTGGAAACCGAGGGCGTGAAGCTGCATTTCACTGATGACGCACTCGCCCGTATTGCAGAAGTAGCCTGGCAAGTTAACGAAAAGCAGGAGAATATTGGTGCCCGGCGATTACACACGGTGATGGAACGATTACTCGAAACTGTCAGTTTCGATGCCTCTGATATGCCTGACCAGACCATTAATATCGACGCCAATTATGTCAATGAACATCTTGGCGAGCTGTCACTCGAAGAGGATCTGAGTCAGTACATCCTCTAAAATAAGACTGGGCCGGAAAGAATATGTTTAATACACGACCAACCGAAGTGAATTTTCACAAGGTTTCCCGTATCCTCGAACTAAGCTTTGAAGACGGTTCGAACTTCAAACTGCCGACCGAGTATCTGCGCGTGTATTCGCCTTCTGCCGAGGTCCAGGGGCATGGTCCCGGGCAGGAAGTGCTGCAACTCGGAAAGCAGGATGTGAATATTACGCGCATTGAGCCGGTGGGGCATTATGCGATAAACCTGATATTCGATGATAACCATGATACGGGTATTTACAGCTGGGAATACCTCTATTCTCTTGGTGTCGAATATGAGCAAAAATGGAAATCCTACCTCGATCGCCTGGCCGAGGCTGGCTACCAGCGTAAAACCGATTAAGCAGCCTG
>CBDUSZ010000381.1:0-2283 GCA_965370015.1 uncultured bacterium
GAAGAACATAATAAAGCGGTGAGAAAATTTCAGCTGAAGGGCAGAAAACCCAAACGAAAATCGACTACAGGCCAGTAATGTGTTGACAGGGTGCCAGTTTTCGAGAAGTCATAGATTAAGGTCCGATGATGAATAATAAAATGATCGTAATCGACGGAGTGGATGGTTCGGGTAAAGGTGTGCAAACGCGTCGATTACACCAGGCCATCCTCGAGGCGGGTCATGCGGCAATTTTAACCCGGGAGCCCGGTGGTTCGCCGGCTGCGGAAGAAATCAGAAAATTGCTGGTCGAAGGCGAGCCCGAAAAATGGGACAGCATGACTGAACTATTATTGATGTACGCAGCACGTCGCTCCCATTTGAACGATACTATCTACCCATCCCTGAAATCAGGACATTGGGTTGTCAGCGATCGATTTGCCGACTCGAGTCGGGCATTTCAGGGGATAGCCGGGGAATTAGGGCTTGAAGTGGTCGAAAAAATCCATCGTCTGGTTGTCGGCACATTTGTACCAGACTTGATTCTTATTCTGGATATCCCCGAGACCGTTGCCCTGAAGCGGGCCATTAAACGCGGAGGGCAGGAGGATAGATTTGAGAAAAAGGGAGAACATTATCAGTCCAGAGTCAGGCAGGCTTTTTTGCAGATCGCAGCACGCGATACGAAGCACTACCATGTTATAGATGCAGATCGATCGATTGACGAAGTTAGTGGCGATATCTTTGATGTAATCAACCAGCGTTTTCAACTCTCACTCAAGCTGGGTTCAGGCATTCAATAGTGGATTCAAATAGCGAAAACGAGAAAATTCAGCCGCTTTATCTGCCGTGGCACAAACCATTGCTAGAGCAAATACTATCGCTAAAGCAACAGCAGAGGCTACCACACGCTATTTTAATCGATGCCGCTAGTGATGAAGAAGGCGTTCAGTTCATCTGGCGTCTGACGATGATGATACTGTGTAACGATGTTACCGATACCAATCCCTGTGGACGATGTCACGCCTGCCAGATGATGCTTGCGAACACTTATCCGGATTTTATTTATATTAGTTTGCTGTACAATGAAAAAACTAAAAAAATCAATAAAAACATAAATATAGAGCAGATACGTAAACTAATACATGAAGTCTATTTAACACGCCACCATGATAATTATAAGGTTGTGGCGATCTATCCTGCCGATAAATTGAACATAGCCAGTGCAAATAGCTTGTTAAAAACAGTAGAAGAACCCCCACCACAGGTATTAATAATACTGCTTACCCACGATAAGGGGAAACTACCGGTAACGATTCGCAGTCGATGTCAGATCTGGACACTCGATCATCCAGTAAAGCAGCTTGCGCTAGACTGGTTGCTGGAACAGGGGATGTCAGAGATGGAGTGTGAACAGTATCTCGGATACGCGGGGGGCGACCCACTATTAGCAATTAAACTGAAATCGCTAGGCTATGCGGATCTGGTAGACGATTTTAAACGACAATTTACCCTATACTTAAAAAATAATATCGATGTTGCGTCAATATGCGCGAAATTAATAAAATTTGATGTTTCCTTGATACGTCGGTTAATAAAAATGGCAATCAATGCATATTGCTATCAATTTAGTGGCCTGAGTGCGGATTTACAGGCGGAAGGGGTTGGGCGGAAGCCCCTGGCCAGGGCGATAATTACATTGTCAGGGCGAACCGAGCGACAGTTGATGATTGAAGATAATAACCTGAATTTTCAAATTCAGCTTGAGGACGTGCTAATATCATTGAAACAGATCATTAAACGGAGCAAGGATAATGGCATCACCCAGCCAGGGCATACTATCCCTCAACATCAAAGATAAAAGCGCACTCTATGCCGCTTACATGCCGTATGTGAAAAATGGGGGTTTGTTTATTCCAACCAATAAACAGTATTCACTCGGAGATGAGGTATTCATGCTGCTGAGCCTGATGGAGGACAAGGAGCGCCTGCCGGTCGCTGGGAAGATTATATGGGTAACACCATCGGGCGCTCAGGGAAATAAGGCAGCAGGTATTGGTGTTCAGTTTAGTGAACAGGACAACGGCATGACGCGTAATAAAATCGAAGGCTATCTAGCCGGAGCATTGCAAGCCGACAGACCCACACATACGATGTAATCGCGGTAGTCGCACGGAAGATCTACCGTCCATTAGGATTAAAAGCAGTTACTCTAGAACCTGGTTTTCCTCATGTGGCGAATCTACTCTCCGGTTCTCGACTCTGACCTCCTGCTTCGCGCTACCCTCGGAATCCCGAATATCC
>CBDUSZ010000382.1:0-2264 GCA_965370015.1 uncultured bacterium
CGAATTGGCTCCGGTCCCGCCTCTATCGGATAAATAGGCGCACAAAACATCACTTGCGGACCAACAGGATGTAATGCAAATTCGAACTTCGTGATGACACCAAAATTACCGCCACCACCACGAATTGCCCAAAACAGATCGACGTTTTCGGTCTCGCTGGCACTTAGTTTTTGACCGTCTGCGGTGACTATCTCTACCGATAGCATGTTGTCGATACATAAGCCAAAAGCGCTTCTTAACCAGCCGATACCACCCGACAGGGTAAGACCCGCGACACCAGTATCGGAGATTAGTCCTCCCGGTGTTGCGAGGCCGAATTTCTGCGTCTCGCTATCGACATCGCCCCAGGTCGCACCACCTTCAACCCAGGCGCGCCGGTTTTCAGCATCGACTTGTACAGCCCGCATTAGTGATAGATCGATCATCACGCCATCATCACAGACCGCATGTCCCGCCACATTATGGGCTCCGCCTCGAATTGAGACTGGCAAGTTTTGATCGCGTGCAAACGACACAGTTTTAATTACATCACCAGTATTTTTGCATCGGGCAATAACTGCCGGTTTGCGGTCGATCATTGCGTTCCATACGGCACGCGCATCGTCGTAGCCGCTTTGGCCGGATACTAAAATCTCCCCATCTATTGTATTGCTTAATGCTTCAACTGAACTGGGCATAATCTTCTCCGTGATTTAAGTATATTCATTGCACTACCATCCTATGTTATGGTTTTGGGTGTCGACAATAGGCAAAAAATACAAAAACAGGGCAAATACGACATTAATTTCAAAAGGAGGTGGCATGATGGCAAACAACAAACGACCGCTGATCGCCTTACTGGTTTCGTCGGAGACTTCGCCGGCAGTACTTTACGGTCTTTATGATGTGCTCAGTTCGGTAGGGTCGGCCTATCTGGATATGGTGACAGGAGTGCCAGGTGAAGATTTGCTGGATATCAAGATAGTTGCCGCCAGCAGCGAGCCACTGCGTTGTATCGGTAATATTTTGATCGAACCGCATGCGGGCATAGACGATATCGATAAACCAGATGTGGGTATCGTCTGCGATATGTATACGCCAATCGATACACCGCCTTGCGGAAATTATCCGCGCGAAATCGAGTGGTTAAGGAAGGTGCATGCCAACAACGCCTTGCTGGCCGGGGTTTGCTCGGGGTCGGCGGTGATAGCCGAGACCGGCCTGCTCGATGGCCTGGAAGTTTCCGGGCACTGGGCATACAGGCATATGTATCAGGAGTTTTATCCAAAAGTGAAGTGGCGGGAAAATTCGATTTTGAATCTTTCGGCAGAACATAAAAGAATCATAACTACAGGCGGAGTGACAGCCTGGCAGGATTTGGCTATTTACCTGATTACACGTTTTTGTGGAATACAGCATGCGATCGAAACCGCCAGGGTTCATCTATTATCAGCCCATACCGACGGGCAACTACCGTTTGCAGCGATGACGCAACGTAAACAACACAATGATGCAGTAATAAGTAGATGCCAGGATTGGATAGCCGATAATTATGATTGTATCAATCCAGTTGCCCAGATGACGCAAAGAGCTGGACTGCAGCCCCGAACTTTTGCACGGCGTTTCAGCGCTGCGACGGGTTACCATCCGCTTGACTATGTGCAGGAACTTCGTATTGAGGCTGCCAAAACCTTACTCGCAACCGAAGCGACCAATATTGAGGAAATCAGTGTATCAGTAGGCTACGAAGATCCGACTTCGTTCCGCCGATTGTTTAAGCGCAAGGCAGGGCTTACTCCCGCAGTTTACCGAAAAAAATTTGCAGGTATTGTCGGTGTAAAAAATTCTTACCCAGAGGCTTGATTGGCGCACGGAAAAATTCTTTATTACCCCGGAAACTCTGATAGGCTGCGCGCTGCTTTTATAAAGTAGCCGCTATATCAAGATGCCAATTCTTTCACAACATGCCAAAGGTCTGTTAATCACAGCGCTTGGTGTGTTAATCATTTCACCCGATGGTTTACTTACCCGCTTAATACTGGTCGACCACTGGACCCTGATTTTCTGGCGAGCCTTATTTCTCTCGTTTGGCATGTGGATGATTGTAAACTTTACTTACCCTAACCGGGCCTGGCGGAAATACAAATCCATGGGTCGTGAGGGTGCGTTGATGGTGTTAATCTATGCGATGGGTACGTTATCGTTTATCGTGGCCATTACCCATACCAGCGTTTCCAATTCACTGATTATTCTGAGCACGACACCGTTGTTTGCCGCATTCATTG
>CBDUSZ010000383.1:0-2262 GCA_965370015.1 uncultured bacterium
ATACAAGGCAACGCCAACACTATGAACAACGATTTGACGCAATTGCACCCCTACCCGTTTGAAAAGCTGTCCCGGCTCAAGCATGGGTTGATACCGCCGCGTCATCTGGATCATATCTCGTTATCGATAGGTGAACCCCAGCATCCGGCTCCGCATTTCGTGATTGAAAGCCTGATAGCCCACATGCACCAACTATCAAACTATCCAGGCACTAAAGGAGTAAAGGGACTTCGCGAAGCAATCGCCAACTGGCTGTGTCGTCGATTCGAAATATCCGCTGCGTGGATGAATCCGGAGCAAAATATATTGCCCGTCAATGGTACTCGTGAAGCCCTGTTTGCTATCGCCCAGTGCATTGTCGACCGAACCGCTAAAGACCCTTTAGTGATGATGCCCAACCCGTTCTACCAGATATACGAAGGGGCTGCTATTCTGGCTGGTGCTGGGCCACACTACATGAATTGCTGGCAAGCAAACGCTTACCTGCCCGATCTTGCAGCAATAAGCGCCAGACAGTGGTCACGCTGCCAACTCATTTATATCTGTACTCCGGGTAACCCGACCGGGGCGGTAATGCCGGTAGCCTACTTACAGGAGCTGATCGAACTGGCACAGAAACACGATTTTGTGATCGCCAGTGATGAATGTTATTCCGAGATTTATTTCAACGAAGATGCCCCGCCAGCGGGGTTGCTAGGAGCCGCTGCGGCGATGGGCCTGGACGATTTTCGGCACTGCCTCGCATTTCATAGTTTATCCAAGCGTTCCAATCTGCCAGGGCTGCGTTCTGGATTTGTTGCCGGTGATGCGGAAATACTGAAGAAATTCCTGCTCTATCGTACCTATCACGGCTGTGCAATGTCACCAGCTACGCAAACTGCCAGCATTGCCGCCTGGAGCGATGAGGCCCACGTCATTGAAAATCGTGCACTTTATGGCGAAAAATTTGATCAGGTTTTGTCGATTCTTTCTGATACACTTGCGCCGCAAAAACCGCAGGCCGGGTTTTACCTGTGGCCGACTACGCCGATGGCAGATACTGAATTTGCGCAACGATTATACGCCGAGCAAAACGTTACGGTGTTACCCGGTCGCTACCTGTCGCGTAGTACAGGCCAGGGGAATCCCGGTGAAGACAGAATTCGCATCGCCCTGGTAGCGCCACTGGACGAATGTTGTGACGCGGCCTTACGCATTAACAGGCTCCTGAATCCATAGGTTCAGGATGCTGTGATCGACCCTTTAGGAGAAACTTATGTCAGAGCTTCAGCAAATTATCGAAGCAGCATTCGAAAACCGTGCCGAAATCACCCCGGCTAACGTCGAGCCCGCAGTTAAAAACGCGGTCAACGAGGCCATCGAATTGCTCGATTCTGGCGAAGCCCGGGTCGCCGAACCTGGCGATGATGGCTGGCGCGTAAACGAATGGTTGAAAAAAGCGGTGTTACTGTCGTTTCGTATCCGCGACAACGCCCTCATGGCGGGTGGGTCTACACAATATTACGATAAGGTCGACTCTAAATTTGGCACCAGCAACGCCGCGCAAATGGCTGCCAGCGGCGTACGCGTGGTGCCGCCAGCGATGGCTCGCAAGGGCGCGTTCATCGCTTCGGGCGTTGTTCTCATGCCGTCTTATGTCAATATCGGCGCCTACGTCGATAGCGGCACCATGGTTGACACCTGGGCTACCGTCGGTTCCTGTGCGCAGATCGGTAAAAACGTCCACCTCTCCGGCGGTGTCGGCATCGGTGGTGTACTAGAGCCACTACAGGCAAGCCCGACGATTATCGAAGACAATTGTTTTATTGGCGCGCGCTCCGAAGTCGTTGAAGGCGTCATTGTGGAGAAAAATTCGGTGATATCGATGGGCGTCTACATCGGCCAGAGTACCAAAATCTACAACCGCGAAACCGACGAGGTTAGCTATGGCCGCATCCCCGCAGGTTCGGTCGTGGTATCTGGCAATCTACCTTCCAGCAATGGCAAGTACAGCCTTTATTGTGCCGTGATCGTCAAACGTGTTGATGAAAAAACTCGTTCCAAGGTCGGCATAAACGACCTGTTGCGTAATATAGAGTAAGCAGTTAGTCATCATGTCTGAAACGGTCACCCTGTATGGCATTAGCAATTGCGATACAATCAAAAAGGCCAGGACCTGGCTTACGCAGCATCAAATCGAATTCAATTACCATGATTACCGAAAACAAGGACTCGATCCCGGCTTGCTAAAACAATGGGTCGAGGAACTCGGTTGGGAAACAC
>CBDUSZ010000384.1:0-2239 GCA_965370015.1 uncultured bacterium
CAAAATGCTGACCCTTTCGGCTGCGACTGTCAGTGAAAAATACCAATCCGAGTGGATCAATCTGAATCATTGTAATGGTTCGCTGGGTTGGTCGACCACGTTCATCGACACTGGCTAGCGTCATTGCCATGGGATCGCAATGTTTTGCCTCTGACTGCAGATAGTTAAGGCGATCAAGGATTTCGTCAGGTAGCGCCATTATTAACCACCGATTAAATAGACTCTCGGCCAGTTTACACAACATCTATAATATGCCTTATTTGCTATGTAAATATTGATCTGGATCAACCAACCTCATTTTAATTCGATCACCTCCAATTCGACCCTGTATTATTTGTACAAGAACCTTTTTGTTTATAAATCAACATATTCCCGGATAAAGTTGAATTTATTTATAGTTTTCGAGTATTTGCATCATAAATGACTAAAATATTGCTAAGGAAACTTGTAATATAAAGCGAAAACAGGACTTTGGTTTGATTCAAGACACTCTCTACAAAATTCTGGCTGACAGGTGGATGCGGGTTATGGTCATGCTTGTTGTGCTGGCGCTGCTTGCGATGCAGCTGTCAATCGTGATTTGGCAGTTTTATCCTGCTCCAATTATGGCTGACAGGCAGCCTGGAAGCCGGGTGATAAGAGGCGATACGCCTACTACTCCACAGCAAAGCAATGTTGAAAAGGCGCAACTAATTGGGCGCGCTTATTTATTTGGGAAATCACAGGTAGAATCATCGCCTGTCGCCAGGGCTGACGAAGCACCTGAGACCAAACTGAATTATAAGTTGCGCGGCATTTATTACTCCAACCTGAATCGGCTGTCGTTTGCCATCGTTGAAACTAAAATTAACGCTAGCAAATATTACCGACTTAACGAGGAGCTGGCGGATAATATTACTCTTGCCGCCATCGAAAGCGATCACATACTGATCAATCGTTACGGCAAAATTGAGCGACTCAATCTCGAAAAATCAGTCGCCAGGGGCGCTGAAGCATTAATTGGTACTAGATCGACCGATCTGAATTCGTTAGCCAGTAGCGCTTTGCTACGCAGCTATAAAAAACGCTATCTGAGTAATCCGATGGCGCTGGCAAGGCGTTTTCAGGCAATACCAGTTAGCGAGAACGGACAAAATATCGGCTTCAAGCTTAAAGCGTTGCGCGGTGAAAGTTTACTCAAGCGACTAAATTTTCAGGACGATGATGTGTTCATCAAAGTAAACGGCATTAGCCTGGATAAACCTTTTCAGGCGCTGGATGCGTTGAAGTCGCTTACCACCTCGCCCAGTGTTTCGGTGACTGTGCTGCGTAATGGTAACCAAGAAACTGTAAATTTTAGTATGTAAACAATAACCTAAGTTAACTAAGTATGAATAAATTCCTGTCCCTAATCGGTCGTTTACTGGTAGCGAATTCCTTATGCATGGTTCTGCTCGTCGAAACTATCAGGGCAGATGAAGTTACCCTCAATTTCACCGATGCTGACCTGGTAGCTGTGATCAATAGCGTGTCGCAAATTACCGGCAAGAACTTCATCATAGATCCGCGCGTAAAAGGCAAGGTGACGGTAGTTTCATCGAAGCCGCTGAACGAAGAAGAAGTTTATAACGTATTTCTGTCGATTTTACAGGTCCACGGTTTTGCTACGGTGCCGACCAAGAACGCGATCAAAATTATCCCCGATGCCACGGCTAAACAAAATGCAGCACCCTTTAGTAAAACTAAACGAGAACCAGGAGATCAACTCATCACCCGGGTGCTGAAAATAAATTACATCAATGCCGCACAACTGGTGCCTATTTTAAGACCCCTGGTCGCCCAACAGGGACATCTCGCGGCATACGCCGCAACTAATGTATTGATCATTTCAGACAGGGCCTCGAATATTCAACGTATCGATCGAATTATTCGTGAAATCGATCGCAAGACCGATTCGGAAATTGAAATCATAAAACTGCAGCATGCGTTCGCCGCCGAAGTGGTACGATTATTATCCAGTCTGAATACCTCCACCCCGGTTAAAGGCAACCTGGCAACGGGACAGGTAAAGTTTACCGCCGATGAGCGCACCAACAGCATTATACTCAGTGGTGAACGATCTAAACGGCTGCGTTACCGCGCCGTTATTTCTGATCTGGATGCACCGGTCGAAACTTCTGGTAATACCCATGTGGTTTATTTACGTTATGCCGATGCGAAAAATCTTGCTGGTATACTCAGCAATGTTGGCAAAGAAGTG
>CBDUSZ010000385.1:0-2225 GCA_965370015.1 uncultured bacterium
CTCGACTGTAAAATATTCATGGTGCAAAAAGCACATGAATGGATGCAGCAAAATAACTTCGATTTTATTATTACCGGCGAGGTGATCGGCCAGCGACCCATGTCGCAACGCAAAAAGACACTGCCGGTTGTCTCTGCCGAGTCGGGTGCCGACGACCTGCTGCTACGCCCTCTGTGCGCCCATTATCTGCCGGAAACCAAAGCCGAGAAAGAAGGCTGGGTGGATCGTGATCAATTACATGGTATTACCGGTCGTTCGCGCAAACCACAAATGGCGCTGGCACAACAATTTGGTTTTAAAGACTACGCCCAGCCAGCGGGTGGTTGTTGTTTTCTAACCGACCGCAACTATGCGGTAAAATTACAGGATTTGTGGGACAACCGTGGGCACAAGACTTACGAACTCGACGATATCATGTTGTTAAAAGTCGGGCGTCATATCCGGCCCAGCAAGGCATTTAAGCTGATCATTGCACGAGAAGAAGGCGAAACTCGATTTCTCAGCGGTTACAAAAAACAGTTTCAGAGCGTCAAAACGGTCAGCCATGCAGGTCCCCTGACGCTGATCGAAGGCGAAGACCTGGATGCACAACAAATCGAACTCGCCTGTGCGATTACCGCCCGCTTCAGTAAAGGTCGCGATGCCGAATCAGTAGAAGTTATTTTCAGTGATCGTGGACAAAGCTCGCAAGCGATTCATATCAAACCTCTGGCAGAAATTCAGCAGGACTGGTATATCACATGAGCAGCGAGTTAGTAGAACTGGATGCGCGACGCATGCTCTGCCCAATGCCGGTGATTAAGTTGCAAAACTGCATTATGCAACAACCCATTGGAACGCGAGTCGAAATTACCTGCACCGACCCAGGCGCGTTGAGTGATATCCCTGCCTGGTGCCGGATCAATGGGCACCGCATTATCTCCAGTGTGGAGCGCGAGTACGAAATTATCATCGTCGTAGAAAAAGTCGCAGATGGAAATTGAGCAACGCCATAAAATCGTAAAAAGAGTCACGATCACCGGTGCTGTTATCAATTGTCTACTGGCCACCAGCCAGATCATATTCGGCATCATCGGCCAGTCGCAGGCTTTACTCGCCGATGGATTTCATACCCTGTCGGACTTGCTGAGCGATTTTGTTGTTTTATTTGCGGTGAGACAGTCTTCACTGGCTGCCGATGAAGACCACCCCTACGGCCACGGTAGAGTCGAAACCCTGGCCACCGTATTGCTCGGCTTTCTGCTTGTTACCGCGGGCCTGGGTATTGGTTATCGGGGTATTAGCAGCATTATTTATGCCCAGCAAAGCAACCCCGAATTAATCACCCTGTTTTTTGCCGCGCTGGCAATTTTCGCAAAGGAATTTCTGTATCGCTATACGATTAGAGCGGCAAAACATATCCATTCCAGATTACTCGAATCGAATGCCTGGCATCATCGTTCCGACGCTTTGTCTTCGACCGTCGTGCTGATCGGCATTTCATCTCAACTACTCGGTATCCCCTATATGGATGCGCTCGCGGCTATCGTCGTCGCAATTATGATTAGCGTTATGGGCTATAAACTGACCAGCAAGGCCTTCGCCGAGCTCATCGATACCAGCCTCGATATTGAACTGGTCGAACAGGTGAAGTCATTAATCCTCGGCAATGAAAGTGTTCGCAAAATACACAGCCTGCGGAGTCGTTCGATGGGTGGCCTCGGCTATGTCGATGCCGAGATACGCGTTAACCCGAGACTAAGCGTGTCTGAAGCCCACCATATTGCGTTTTCACTGGAGCAGGCGATTAAGACCAGCTTTGCACAAATTATTGACGTCAGCATTCATGTCGATCCACTCACCGAGTCCGGGCATGATTCTGTTACCGACCTGCCCCCGCGCGCTGAGATACTGGAAATGTTGAATTCCGCATGGAGCGATTCACCCTGTAGCAATCAAATCGAACAGATTCGTCTGCATTATCTGCAAAGCCAGATCGAAATTGACGTTATCTTGCCAGGGACGCTATGCAGCGATGAACATACGGCGCAAATCGACCGCATGATTGAACAAACGGCTGGGCTGAAGCACATCGGCAAAGTTAATATTTATTTTTCACGCTAACCATTTAAGCCCCCAGGGCGACAGGCGGGCGGATTAATAATATGCACTATTATGGTGCGTAAATTCCTCAAGATACCAGGCGCAAGGCAAAATTGTCCGATTTATTGGTAATCCGAAAATTA
>CBDUSZ010000386.1:0-2217 GCA_965370015.1 uncultured bacterium
ATCGGGCTGCCCTTTTCTTGGATACTTCTTTTTGGCAAAAAAAGAAGTATCTCGCACACCTACTCGTAAGCAGCTACAAAGTAACGAGAGGACTGGTGTGCGAAACCCTATCGAAGAATGAAATTCAAAATAAAAAAACACCCCCTACTCCCATCGAAAAATTCTCGCCCCAATCACCAATAACACCACACTAGTCACCCCGAGTACCAACAAATGATCAGCAACCTGCGCCAGACTCGCTCCATCAATCATGATTGCACGTGCAGCGTCGGTGACATGGGTCAAGGGTAATATCAACGCAAATTTCTGCATCCATGGATGTGCGCCTTCGAGCGAAAACCAGATACCGGAGAGAAACATCATTGGCCAGCTTATCAAGTTAAGCAATCCGTTGGCGACTTCCTCGCTCGATATTCGTGCGGCGATTACCAGTCCACAGCAAATTAGGCAGATACAACCCAGGGTGAATACGATGAACAGGTCGAGGTAAGAACCATCCATACGAAAATCAACGAAATAATCCATACCGATATAAATCAATACATTCACTACCAGCAGCAACCATAATCGCGACATGATTTGCGCGGAGAGAAACTCGACCGGTGTCACGGGTGTTGCGCGTAAACGTTTGAGCACCCCCATTTTTCGGTAACGCACGATGACATAGCCGATACCGAAAAGCGCACCCCACATCATATTCATTGCTATCACGCCGGGAATCACCCAGTCGAGGTAGCGCACTTCATCACCCTGAACCAGATTTTGCTGCAATTGCTGATCCGATCCGGCAAATGCCGCGATCAACAGCTTTTCGACGATATAGCCGTTCGGCGAGGTCTGGTTGATCCAGTATCTGCGAGTATTCGCATCGAACAACATATCGATCTGGTGTCGCTCTATTTTCCGCAGGTTCGCATCGATATCCTCGACCTCGATAAATTTGACGAAACGCGTCGATCTGAATTCGTCGGTTGGCGGGTTTGACTGCTCAGCTGCTACTATCGCGACCTTAAACTTTTCCGGATTCTCATCGGTAAAGGCGTAAGCGAAGACAAAAATGATTAAAACCGGCAGCAGCACACTCCAGGTTAAAGCCGCCTTGTCGCGAAAAAATTCGATATTTCGGGCGACAAACAAAGCGTATATTCGTTTCCACATCAGGCGCGCAACTCCTTGCCGGTCAGTTCGAGAAACAGATCTTCCAGATCACGCGCACGAACACGCAATCGATCCAGAGGGATCCCCAGGGATAATAACTTTTCGATCGTGCCGTTGACGTCACTGGTGACAATATGCGCATTGTCATTACGATAAGTAGCATCGAATTCAGACTCACCCAACTGCCGCGGAATATCCTCCTGATGGATTTGTACCACAACATCGTCAAAGTGCTTCGCCAGTAATGCATCGGGGGCATCGTGGGCGATGATACGGCCATGATCCATAATCGCGATTTCGTCGCACAGCTCGTAGGCTTCCTCCATATAATGCGTGGTGAGCAATATAGTCGCGCCCTCGGCTTTTACGTGGCGAACGCGCTCCCATAGATTGCGCCGCGATTGTGGATCAAGCCCGGTAGTCGGCTCGTCGAGGAAGAGGATTTTTGGCAGATTGATGAGTGCCATCGCCAGCAACAGGCGTTGCTTTTGCCCACCAGATAATTTGCGCGTATCTTGATGCAGGAATTCACCCAGTGAATATTCCTCAACGAGTTGGTCGATGTCGGCGGTACGCGGATAAAAGCGACTATACTGCACCAGCATTTCACGCACGGTAACAAACTCCTGTAACGCCGTATTTTGAAACATGATGCCTGCTTCATTGCGAAACTGCGTGCCGAGCGGTTCACCGTGATAGAGAATTTTACCCTCGTCCGGCGTCTTGATACCTTCCATTAATTCGATAGTCGTCGTCTTGCCGGCACCATTGGGCCCGAGTAAACCGAAACAGGTACCGGCGTGAATTTCGAAATTCACCTCATTTACGGCAGTCAGATCGCCGAAGCGTTTGACTAGATTAGAAACTTGCAGGATTACGGGCATTACCACCTCGAAACATGATCACGCCAGAGTATAAACAGGGGCGCAGTTGAAGGCTACCGCCCTGCCCGTAGCGTCAGGGTGGTAGGCAAGTAGTTGTTGTCGATTTATACTGGTGCCTGCTGGAAGAAACTGAATTTGTGCGTTCGCTATTTGCCAGGCGAGTCTTCGACAATCA
>CBDUSZ010000387.1:0-2197 GCA_965370015.1 uncultured bacterium
CTATTAATATGAAACGGCCATAAATCGCCATACTGGAAATAAGTAAACTGTCCTCGGAATTCGAGGCTTATCAGCTCCTTGGCCTGATGTTGTTTTGCTCGCTGGTGGGGCTGGCAGCCGCACTTGGCGTGCTGCGATTAAACCGACGTGAACAAGCGCCACTACAAATCCCGGTAATCCAGGAATGAAAACAGACTAAGACGGAACTACGACCCGGGCACTTTTGATGATCTTCAGCGTATCCTCGAGATTTTTCTGGTAGTAATAAGGTTCGGCGCCCAGAAAGAAAATCATGTAAAGTTTTTCGCCAACAACAAGTGCACCGACCACGCCTTTGTAATCGGGGCCATCGGAAACAGCCAGTTCCAGGTCAAACAATATACCGCGGTTTTCACCGTACCGGTGCGGACGAAGATTGGCGGTTTCAACGACCGCACCCCCTTCGCCGAACAATTTTACTATCGACGATTCGGTTAGCTCTTCGATCTCGTTCGGTAACATGCTAGATTCAAATAGCGGCAATGCCTGCGAACTGGATACCTGTTTAAACAGCGATTCGCCGCTTGCCACAGCAGGTATGATCGTGATCCGGTCCAGTAACATGCCATTCCGGGTCCAGGTTTTGGAATCGGTTCGTGCCAGACGAGTTGCCTCTTTCGGTGCCTGGTTCCAGGCATGATCAGTTTGAATAACAAGGCCCGAGTAACTAAGCTCACCCGGCCCAACCGCGGTGAACGAAACACATCCGGCTATAAAAAAAATCCAAACGAAAATAGGTATGCGTAATTTCACGATTATTACTCCTGTAGATAAAATTCGATCATCGCTCGATCGTCTGCATCGGGATTGAGTTCCAGGTAGTGGTTAAAATTTTCAAACGCCTGGGACGGGTTGTCCTGTTTAAGAAATAGATACCCAAGGTTCCTATAGGCTTCGGCAATCGGACTATTGCCCTGAATCGAAAGCTCGTAAGATTCCTGTGCCAGTGCCAGATCGCCATCGGCGTTACGCTGTCGGTACATTTCGCCCTGAAAAAAATTTATCAGGCCAGGTTCTACTCCAATATCCCTGTGTATTTGTAATATATTCTGGGTGCGCCCGAATCGATTGGTATCGAGCTGATCCTCCATAAGCATCAGGTAATAGCGATTCAGCATTTCAACGTGACTACGTCGATTTTCGGCCTCAGGGGTGACATCAGGGTAGATTTCACTTACCAGTAAATTCAGGCTTGCTATACGCCTGGTGGCATCTGGGTGGGTCTTGGAAAACAGACCAGGCTCCTCGCGTTTGGCGGCTGCACTTTCTTCCTCCTCGACAATCATCTCCCATACCATGGCCGCCGCGTGCGGATCATACCCCGACTGCGCCATGAATTTTACCCCCAGCAAATCCGCTTCTCCCTCCTGGTCGCGGCTAAACGACATTACGCTCGCGATAGCAGTAAACTGCCCCACCGGTATCGCCACGCCGGTAGCTAGCATGATGCCGAAATCTACTAAAGTGCCTGCAGTCATTTTTTTCCGAATTTCGTGTAAGCGGGCGAGGGTGTGGAGTTGCGTGTAATGTGCAAGCTCATGCCCCAGAACAGCGGCCAGTTCGTCTTCGCTGGAAACACGGACCAGCAGTCCCGTCCATACCTGCATAATTCCGTTTGCGGTCATCGATGCGTTGAAGTTGGGATTTCGAATGATGTAGATTCGCAGATCGTCGCAGTAGTCGCCCGCTACGCGACACGCTGCGGTTTTGACATAATTATTAATATAGTCATCTTTTACTAACAACGCAGAGCGTTGAATCGCGGTTTCATACTCCTCTAATTCCATCCACAGCCCTTTTTCTGTCTCGGCTTCCAGCGGTTCATACCCCGGGGGAATTTTAGGTTCGAGATCAGTATATTCAGTAGCCATCACGAGGTTGCATGTGAACGACAGCGCACAGGTCGCCAATAGAAAATCGATGCGCATGGATCGAATATGCTTAATTTTTGGGCAGGTCTTTAAACAACAGGTTAACAGTTGCCATCGCACCATCTTCCTCCCGTAGTTCGCCCACCCCGGCGGTGACCTGATTAAACCAGACGATATCGCCGGTTTTTAAATCGACCAGCGAAGCGAAGCCAACCTCTCCACCGGTAACAATACCGACTCCCACCAGGGCTGCAAAAAATGAAAAAGCAAGTCGGCCACCCGATGCT
>CBDUSZ010000388.1:0-2174 GCA_965370015.1 uncultured bacterium
ACTCGGATTAACCGGCTCCTGGATAGCAGTAGCCAGGCACCTAAATCAAATAGAACCAACATAAAATCCATGCTAAATAAACGTCGCCTATTGTTGATAGACTCGTCCGATTCGGTCAGGACCATTCTGTATAAGGAAATTTTGAAACAGATGCCGGGGCTCGATATCATCGCCTGCGGGACGGCAAGAGAGGCACTGACAGCAATTAAACGTTTCGAATTCGAAATCATCACTACAGGGATTGCTTTACCCGATATGGATGGCTACAGGCTTATTGAACATATTCGCAGTTCTCCCAAAAACCGGGATACCGCCATCTTTGTTGTGTCTGGAGATACGGACACCCACATCATTGGTGATGACATGGATGATACCAATGCGGTAACTGCCTATTTCGACAAAGCCGAAGGCCACCAGGCACTGGTCAACTTCATCCTCAACTTCCTCGGCAAGGATACGATAGTACCGATCAAAGTATTATATGTCGACAAGAGCGCGACCTCGACCGCAATTACGACGTCGATAATGGATAAAAACGATATCGCTTTTATCCATTTCAAAGAGGCTGAAGACGCATTGAACTATCTGAAACAGGATTTTGTTGAGAACGGTAGGTGTACGGTTGATATATTGATTTCGGATTTAATGCTGTCGAGCCACATGAACGGAATCGAACTGATTCAATCCGTACGCAATGAGCTCAAATTTAACTATTTGACGCTGCCGGTCTTGCTGTTGACGATAGAACCGGAAGAAGATGAAAGAACTGATTTCACCGGCATATTTGGTTCCGGCTCGAATGACTTTATGACTAAACCCATTAACGAAACAGATCTTCTCAACCGCATTCAGACACTCGTCAATATCAAGCGTCAGAATGAAGCCATAAATCATTAATCCCTTGCGAATTTATCCTCGCGCCTGACCGCGAATAGTAAAGCCTGTTGAAAATCGCCTGAAGCGGTTACGCTGCAGGATACCCCTAACTTGAAATTTGCCAGTTCGTCACTATATTAATATCTGCTAATAAACTGATTTTAGGCTTGAACTCTTTCTATATTTCGTGCTCTAATATTTAGCACTCAGACAGAAGGAGTGCTAAAATATACTTTGAGGATAATTATGAGCAACGAACTAGTCAATACAAGCAATACTCTGCCAGTACTACTCGGCACCTCAACCCTGGATGCGTACATTCGGGCAGCCAGGAGTGTCCCTATATTGACCCCCGAGGAAGAGCTTGCGTATGCAATCGATTTGCAGGAAACCGGCAATATTGAATCGGCGCAAAAGCTGATCCTGCCCCACCTGCGATTCGTCATCAAAATCGCTAACAATTATAACGGTTACGGGCTCGCTATCGCCGATTTGATCCAGGAAGGCAACATAGGCCTGATGAAAGCGGTAAAGCGTTTTCGGCCCGAAATTGGTGTGCGCCTGGTTTCATACGCGGTTCACTGGATCAAAGCCGAAATTCACGAATATATATTGAAAAACTGGCGTATAGTCAAAATTGCCACGACCAAGGCTCAGCGCAAGTTATTTTTTAAATTACGCAGTCAAAAAACACGCCTCGGATGGTTTAAAGCGGAAGAAATCGAGCATGTAGCCGAAACTCTGGGTGTAACTAAAGAAAATGTGGTCGAAATGGAAAATCGACTCAATAATCAGGATGTCGGATTCAGTATGAATAGCGACGACTCTGAGGACTCAGCTTATCTGGCCCCTGAAAACACACTGGTTTCCAGCACACCGTCACCGGAATTAATACTCGAAGCGAAGGATTTCGAACAACAAAACCATAACCAGCTTAGCGAGGCACTGGAAGCGCTCGACGACCGCAGTAGAACCATTGTTATGCGACGCTGGCTGGATGATGATTCGAAGGCCACCTTGCATGAGCTAGCTGGCGAATATGGTGTTTCTGCCGAGCGTATCAGGCAGATTGAACAGAATGCTTTTAAAACCATAAAAGCGACATTCGTCGCCTAGCCTTTCTTATTCTTGCTCTTATAAAAACACGGCTTTGAGCCGTGTTTTTATTATTGATTCGATTTTTTGGCTGAATATTTTACCAGTATTTCGCACACCAGGACTTTCATTGCTCCGTAGTAGTTGACGAGTAAGTGCACGAGTCACTTTTCTCGCGGTGAGAAAAGTAACCAAAAGAACCG
>CBDUSZ010000389.1:0-2108 GCA_965370015.1 uncultured bacterium
TACGCCACTGACCTGTCGATACGGTACACCAGTATGAATGACAGCAGTGGGTCGAAAGCAGAAGTAATTCTTTAACTTCCAGATGTCCCCTTTGGGAGCGGCATTTGGGGGGTAAATTTATTAGGTAAGGGCAAATGAGTGAAGCTCTTCACTTAAGGCTTAGCTGGATAATTCAGACTGATACGTCTGAATTACAGACAAAAATGCCTCACCAAAGCGGTTCAACTTCTGCTCGCCGACGCCATTTATTTCAGCCATTTCAGCCAGATTATTTGGTTGCTTGGTAACCATTTCGAGCAGGGTCTTATCATGAAATATGACAAAAGGTGGCACGCTATTTTCGTCGGCGAGGGTTTTGCGCAATACTCGCAGCGCTTCGAACAGGGGTCTATCGCTCTCATTGAGTGGCTTTTTATCGGCACCTGCACGCGATTTTTTACTGCTTCGGCTTACCTCGCGCAACATCAGGCTTTCCTCGCCGCGTAAAAGTGGTTTGGCACGTGCTGTCAGGCGCAGTCCACCGTGCTGGTCGCTGTCGCTTTCGATATAGGCATATACCAGTAATTGCCGAAATAGACTACGCCACTGGTTGTTTGATAACTCGTTACCAATATCCCAGGTGCTGATCTGGTCGTGACGATTGCGTGTGATTCGCTCATGGGGTTTGCCCATCAATACGTCGATGACATAGTTGACCCCGAATCTCTGCCCGGTTCGATAAACGCAGGAGAGTGCTTTGCGAGCCGCTTCCGTAGCATCCCATGTGGCTGGCGGTTCGAGGCAATTATCACAGTGACCGCAGGGTTGTTCGAGCGACTCATCGAAATATTCCAGCAGGGTTTGACGCCGACAGGTGATTTGCTCGCATAAACCCAGCATTGACTCGAGCTTTTGATGCAGACTTCGCTTAAAAGCCTCGCTGGCCTCGCTTTGCTGGTTCATTTGGCGCAGGCTGATGACGTCTTGCAGGCCGTAGGCAAGCCAGGCATTGGCAGGTAGCCCGTCACGTCCGGCACGGCCGGTTTCCTGGTAATAAGCCTCGATGGTTTTGGGCAGGTTCAGGTGTGCGACGAAGCGCACATCGGGCTTGTCTATGCCCATGCCGAATGCAATCGTGGCGACAATGATTACCCCGTCTTCGACAAGAAACCGTTGTTGATGTAACGCGCGTTTTTCGGCGTTCATGCCGGCATGATAGGGCAGGGCAGTGCGACCCTTGCTCGATAACCATTGCGCTGTTGAGTCTACCTGTTTACGCGACAGGCAGTAGACGATACCGGCGTCCCCGGAATGCTGTGATTGCAGGAATTGCCAGAGCCTGTGGCGATTGTTTTGTCCTTCGCTGATACGATAGAAAATATTCGGGCGGTCAAAACTGTGAATGAATACGCGCGCAGACTGCAAGTTCAGTTGTTGCACAATTTCTTCGCGAGTGCGTTTATCGGCAGTCGCGGTGAGCGCAATTCGGGGTATCGCTGGAAACGCTTCATGCAATAGTTTTAGTTGCAGGTAGTCGCTGCGAAAATCGTGGCCCCATTGCGACACACAGTGGGCTTCATCGATCGCGAACAGGGCGATAGTCGAGTGTTCGAGCAGGTCGAGAAACTGCGGCGTGTTCAAACGTTCCGGAGCGACGTAGAGTAGATCAAGCTGGTTGTTGAGTAGTTGTTGCTCGACTTCGCGGCGTGCCCTGGAAGATTGCGTCGAGTTGATAAATGAGGCACGAATCCCCATGGTATTTAACCCATCGACCTGATCCTGCATTAATGCGATTAATGGTGAAATGACGATGCCGACGCCGTCCCGAATCAGCGACGGAATCTGGAAACAAACCGATTTTCCGCCCCCGGTGGGCATGAGTACCAGCGCATCCTTGCCATCATTCAATGTTTGTATAATTTCGGCCTGCTGAAAACGAAACTGGTCGAAACCATATTTCGATTTTAGTAAATCGAGCGCCAGGTTAGCGGTTCCTGAGATTGTTAAATTATCCATGGTATCTGACGAAGCTATCCTGCATTAAATGCTATTCCTTGAATATAACGGGGTTGAACAAGGGAAAATTTTTGTGAAGCCAACCGCATGGCTTCTTTTGCCACTGTTTCACT
>CBDUSZ010000390.1:0-2108 GCA_965370015.1 uncultured bacterium
TAGCCAGCAGGATAATAAATACCGCTCTGCTAAATTTAGACCAGTGCCTGAATGGAAGATTTGACAAGCTTCGATCACGGGACAGGAGAATTCACAGCATACACGCAATATGCAGGCGTTCGAAAATAAATGGCCGAACATCGTAAAACCGGAAAACTCTTGAACCACCCGGCCCAGTAGCCCGAATTTCAGGTAACTGGTGGAGTTGCCAGAAATGAGGCAGCAGCACAAAATCTAGACAGGAATTGATCTCGCAGCCCCTGTCAGCGCTATAATGCGGGTATAGCTAACTTTGTAACTCCGGGAGCTTCACAACAAAATGAGCGGATATAACTTACTGGATTTCGAAATCGATGGCGGGATCGCAGCAATTACCCTAAATCGACCCGGCGCCGCCAATGCGTTTAACCTGGAATTGGCAACCGAGCTAAATCACGCCGTTAATGTTTGCCAGCACAATCCCAATATACGGGTGGTGATGCTAAGCGGCTACGGCAAGCTATTTTGTGCTGGTGGAGATTTAAGCCTTATGTCAGAGGCTGGCGACCAGGTCGATGCCGCTCTAAAACAACTCACTGACCAACTCCACAGCGCCTTTTCCACCCTGATGCGTATGCGTGCCCCGCTCATCGTCGCTGTTAACGGTGCAGCAGCAGGCATTGGACTAAGCCTCGCTTTGATTGGTGATATCACCATCGCATCTGAAAAAGCCAGCTTTACGCTTGCCTACACCGCGGCCGGGTTAAGCCCGGATGGTGGAGCCACCTATTTATTACCAAGGGTTATAGGTATTAAACGAGCCAAGGAAATGATGATCACCAATCGTAAATTAAGCGCTGCGGAGGCGTTGGACTGGGGAATAGTGAACCAGGTGGTAGCACCGGAAACCCTGCTCGATGAAACACTGGCACTGGCTAAATCAATTGCTCAGGGTCCCACGAATGCATTCGCTTCGGTTAAATCACTGGTGTTATCCAGTTTCAGTGAATCATTCGAATCACAGATGGCACTGGAAACCGAAGCGATTGGCAGAAATGCGATGAGTAAAGACGGACAGGAAGGCATCCGGGCCTTTTTGCAGAAACGTCGACCTGAATTTAAAGGTTAACCAACATTTCCCCCATCATTCCCGCTTTCGCAGAAATGACGAATATTTTAAGTATTGAGGTTTAATTAGGTGCTATTCGTATCATTCATCCCAGCAGGCAACGCAAAGACTGGCTATTTTGGGCACGAGATGTTCGTTCATAACCTAATTAGAGACTCCCTTATAGTCTTCAACTTAATCCCATCACATACCAACCATCATAGGAGTAATCTATGGAAAACATAATGTCCTGGCTATCCGAAAACACCATCGACTGGGGAACCAAAATCGTGATAGCAATCGCAATCTTTGTCATAGGAAAATTGATCGCCCGAACGATTTCTAACCTGCTGCAAAAAGCTTTACGGCGTACTGGTACAGATTCAATGCTAGTTGGTTTCCTGGGCAATATCGTCTACGGCGTTTTATTGGCCGCGGCAGTCCTCGCCGCTATCGATTCCCTCGGTGTTAATATCACCTCGTTGTTGGCAATTCTGGGTGCCGCCGGCCTCGCGATTGGCCTGGCGCTAAAAGACTCGCTGTCCAATTTTGCCTCCGGCGTGATGATCATTATTTTTCGGCCTTTCAACATCGGTGATTATATTACAGCAGGTGGTAGCTCCGGCACAGTCGATGAGATAGGCCTGTTTTGCACACTCATGCATACTGGCGACAACCAGCGCATCATCGTGCCCAATTCAGAGATTATGGGTGGCACCATAGTTAACACCAGCGCCATGTCAACTCGACGCATCGACCTCGTAATCGGTATTGGTTACGACGATAATATCGGCCAGGCACGCGACATCATCATGAGTATTATCGAAGCAGACGAGCGAATATTGAAAGACCCCAAACCCGGTGTCGTGCTCAGCGAACTCGGCGACAGTAGCGTTAATCTTAATGTACGCCCCTGGGTCAATTCAGAAGACTACTGGTCGGTGCGCCCGGAATTGCTGGAAAATATAAAGCTACAGCTCGAAAAGGCAGGCATCAGCATTCCTTATCCGCAACAGGATAT
>CBDUSZ010000391.1:0-2077 GCA_965370015.1 uncultured bacterium
AATGAAAGGCACACCGCAAAGTTACTGGAAGCATGGCATTAACAAACAAACAAAACCTTGCGGGCCTCGCCTGAATCTTACATTTAGAAATATAATCAAACACCGTTAGTGGCGATTCGAAGTGCTTGTAAGATTATTCAACAGACTCTCGCAGAGGCGCAAAGCTAGCAAATTTGGTATCAATTCGCCTGGCTCGCGTAACCGCTGCCAATCGCAGAAAAAGGCAGGGTTAGTTTTAGTTCGGGTACCTGCCTGGCAACCCAGGCGGTAAAGGTATTGCTATTGGGGCCCGGAAACACCTTGTAAGTCTTTTTCCATGGATAAGCGCGCGCGGCCTTATCTACCGCATCAATCAATTCATCGACGCCCACTCCCTGGTGCGCTTTGAGAAGCCGCGGTTTCTCGCCATACCAGTAACGATCAGGAATGTCCTGGGTAATCCCCAGAACCTGCGAGCCGTTACTGCCACGCCACCCGATCACGTCGTACACGGTATAACCAGTTTCGCCGGTGCGTTTGACTGCAATCCAGGTGTGAATTGCAAACCAGCCACGCCAACTCCAGGCGTCGGCACCGTAGACCAGCAACACCGCTTCATTGACTACCGCGGGGTCAGGCGCAATTCCAGCGGACTCGCGACTGGCAGTGTGCCAGTCAGCATGACTCGAACAGCCAACCAGAAACAGGACTGTAATAACAACGATCAGTAGTGGCTTCAAAATTTCCATCAGTATATAGTTCACCAAATCGTGGCGAAGTTCAATATAGCCTGGACAATTAAAGGATGCCACTGATCGACTTAAAAAGTAATAATGTACGACTCTGACAAACACTTTATTAGCAATTTTTTAGCACAGGAATCGGCCGGTGGTATTTTATTAGTCAGTACTGCCGTGCTTGCAATGCTAATCGCAAATTCTCCGCTCTACTCATACTACACACTTTTAATCGATACCCCGGTTGAGATTAGAATTGGTCCTCTGAGCCTGGCCAAACCCTTATTGCTATGGGTCAACGACGGCCTTATGGCAGTATTTTTCTTTTTGGTCGGGCTGGAATTAAAGCGAGAAGTTTTAGAAGGAGAGCTCTCGGACATCAGGAAAGTTATATTGCCTGGCCTGGGAGCTATTGGAGGAATGGTCGTTCCGGCTGGCATATATATTTATTTTAATAGTAGTGATCCTGTAGCTCTAAAAGGATGGGCCATTCCGACCGCCACAGATATCGCCTTTGCACTGGCCGTGCTTACCCTGCTCGGTTCCAGGGTTCCTATTAGCCTGAAAGTTTTTCTCACCTCTATCGCGATTTTCGATGATATCGGTGCGATTTTGATTATCGCCATTTTCTACACCAGCAAAATTTCCTTTGCGGCTTTAGTTATTTCTGCAGTCTGTATCTTGTTGCTTTTTATACTCAACAAGCGAGGCGTGGTGAAGATGAGCGCTTACCTGGCGGTTGGGGTGGTAATGTGGGTTGCCCTGGTTAAATCGGGGGTGCACGCCACGTTAGCGGGAGTCATATTGGCCCTGTTTATTCCCATGCGGTCTGCAGCCGACCCCGAAAGTTCACCGCTTAAAAGCATGGAACATGATTTACATTCGGTAGTTGCCTTTCTGATCCTGCCGATATTTGCTTTTTGCAATTCCGGGATCAGTTTTGAAGGCCTGGATCGGCAGGCTTTGCTACACGATATTCCGCTGGGGATTGCCCTCGGCCTGTTCTTTGGCAAGCAGTTCGGTGTATTTGTATTTTGCTGGCTGGGTATAAAACTTCGCATCGCGCAACTACCCAATGAGATGTCTTTTGCATCCCTGTATGGTGTCGCGTTACTTTGCGGTATCGGCTTTACAATGAGCCTGTTTATAGGTTCACTGGCTTTTGAGGAAACCGGCGCCAATTTAATAATCGACGAGCGACTGGGTATAATATTGGGATCTTTGGCTTCAGGTGTTTTAGGCTACTTTATTTTACTTACCAGCCTACCTGGCAGCAAAAATTAGAGGCGACCTGCCAGTTCGACAAATCAATGCAGATTAAGGGTAGATCTCCTCGCTATCTGGAGATGATTGTATCGATG
>CBDUSZ010000392.1:0-2056 GCA_965370015.1 uncultured bacterium
GGCAGGTTATAGAAATAGGTGTATTTAAACAATGCATTCAACCTATCATTGTCAACAGGGCGATATCCATAGCCAAGCACGATCTCTGTAAAATCACCGTCATACAGAGCCCCCAACGAACTGGTACTTCTCGATAGATTGGCTTTGGCAATAAACCGCCAGTCCGGGTTAATCTGGTATTTCAGATTATTCTTCATCAACCAGTTTTTACGCTCAGATACACTCGCGTCCGTATTTTCGCTGGCGTCGACCCGGTATTCCAGAGCCGAGCTGAGCACGCTATCGCCAAAGTTATAACCAGCATTAATGCCGAAGGCGGTACGCTCTGTTTCAGCTCCGGTAAGGTTGTCTTCCAGGGTACCTGCTTCCACACTGGCACCAAAATTCCAGCGCTCATCGGCGACATAATCGATACCGAACGCATGCGTCAGGCCAGTCGGAACATCCCCATGGGTATATTTTTCTTCGCCATAAATACTGATGGTGTCGCTGAATCGGCTACGCATACCGGTATTCCAATTACCCTGTCGAGCATGCAGGCCGTTGTCGGTACGATTGTTTTTCAGGGCATAGCTACTATAGACATAGGTCAGGTCGGAGACCAGATATTCGGTGCCCGCTTTCACGCCCTCACCCAGACTACCAACGGAGAGTTCGCCGTTTAGTGTCAGTCGATCCGAGTAACGCAAGCTACCACCGGTGCCGATGCGATGATTATCTTCCCGGCTGCCATCTTTCGAGGCGGTAACCTGGGAGAATCCATAAGCGCTCCAGTTTGATTTCGAGTCGTAGCGGGCCTCGGCGGCAAGATCCAGACGATCCCCCTGCTTCTGGGTGGCGACAATAACTGCAGATTTGTCTTCGCGTGTATCGAAGCGCCCACCGCCGCTAAAGCGCCATTGTTCAGTCGCCTGATAGGAAGTTGATAGGTCAAGCGATTCAGTTTTCAGTCCCTGATCCTGATCACGCGTATCGAACTTGACATCCAGACCCCACTGCTCGGTTAAATCAGTACTGTAGCGCGTGCCAAACAACGACAGATCGGATTCAGTCAAGTGGCCTGGTGCAGAAAATCCTGCTTCGCTTTCCTGCAGGTAAAAATTAGCTCGTCCTTTACCGGTAACAATAACGTCGTTGATCAGGAAGCTACCCTCCAGCCGATAAGCACTACTTTTGGCATCGGGGTCCCGGGATGCTGCGAGTTCTCCGAAACTGAATCCGCCATCGATTGAATTCAGCGTATCGGCGCCGGCACCTTCCGTACCCGCCATTTCAAGGCGTACCCAGCTGTCGATACTTTTGCGGTAAGTAATATCGATACCCTGTAACGAACTGGTCTGCAGATCCTGTTCCTGCTCACTCAGGGTCGCGCCCAGTTTCAACTGATCATTCACCCAGTATTGGGTACGCCCACCAATTGCCAGCGTATCTATTTCATCAAACCCCGGCGTGTACTCATAACGCGTAACCAGATAAACCGGATTACCGCCAAGCCCACCGTCGGATACCAGCAAACCGTCATCGGCGGTTGAGGAAAGTGGCTGTGCTAACAGAACCCGACCCTGTATGTAATCGAAGTCATAATCAATCACTGGTACCAGATTTTTAGCACTCAGCACGACGCCGGAGTTCTTATCACGAACTTCTATGCGCAGGCGCTCGGATCCGGTTAGCACATCCTGATGTCGCAGGAAATACAAAGATCCACCGGTACCCCTGAATTCATCCCTGCCTGCTATTGTGCCTGGATCGGCGGCAAAGCCGTCTAACTGGAATCGCTCTTCACCAAAAGATGTGTAATCGTCCGCCTCGTAGTGAAGATTTAAACCATATAACCCGCGATCAATATGTGCCAGGGTGGTATCCAGGTAATCGATGTTGAAATTACCCAGGATGCCGTAATCGTTATGGCGCTGTAATTTCATATACAGCTTGCCCGAAGTGGGCGCACGATCTTCCAGGGTTGAATCATCGCCAAAAGTCGGATAATACAGATTCGCATCCAGTCTTCTTAAAAGTGCCCGTGGATCTTTATCGAGAAAATTGCTAAACAGTT
>CBDUSZ010000393.1:0-2013 GCA_965370015.1 uncultured bacterium
TTTCAGAGAAAAAATGATCGCTGTCGATTCGCTGGCTGGTGGTATCGCTCACGAAGTAGGCAATTCAATCACCTGCATTGCAGGCCTGGCACAGGAAATAGCTACTGACGATAAAAACCAACTAAGTGAGGCCAGTAAAAGCAGCATTTTACATTTGCTGCAATACACCGAAGGAATTGTCAGAGTCACCAGGGATTTATCCATGTTAGATAACCAGGCTCCGGATGAAAGTGAATGGATTGATATCAATCAACTGCTCACGAAAACGGTCAATTTGTGCCGTTATGATAATCGTTGGTCAAAGGTTGCTATTACAGTCGACCTGGATACTGGACTACCCGCTATATTTGCTTCGAAAAACCAGTTTAATCAGGTAATTACTCATATCCTCGAAAATGCCTTCGATGCAATTTCAGACCAGGCCCGGCCCAATATTCTGATGCAAACTAAACCCTTCCAACAAAATGGTATTAGCATAGTTATCGAGGATAACGGTGTCGGCGTAAAAGGAGATGATTTTCAACATATTTTTGAGCCGTTTTACACCACAAAACCTGTAGGCCAGGGCACAGGACTAGGGCTGGCCATATGCTGGACGATTATCAAATCGCATCATGGTGATATACAGGCCGAACCTTCATCTAAAGGAGGCTTGAAAGTTACCATAAATTTGCCCTGTGATGACACAACGCAGAATGAGGTATAAAAATAACCTAATGAAATCTGCAGTTAATAAACGCGTGGGAATCGATGCGCTGTTGCCGTTCAATTATAAAATTACCAGGTAAAGCATGCGTTCATTACAACTATTAATTATCGATGACGAACCTGCTATACGACAAATATTGTCAAATGCAGCAAGTAACGCAGGTCATTCTGTCGCCGTCGCGGCCAATGGAGGAGAGGCTCTCGAACGTCTGGCTAAAGGAGATATCGATGTCGCTGTGTGCGATATACGTATGCCGGATATAACAGGCATCGAGGTGGTTAAAAAAGCACGTAGCCAGAATATTGATACCATATTTCTGTTGATGACAGCGTTCGCTTCTGTCGATACCGCGATCGAGGCGATTCGTGCAGGCGCATATGACTACATGATAAAACCACTGCGCAACGAGGATTTTTTAAACCGATTGGAACGCCTGGCTGATGTTATCTACCTAAAATCAGAGAATCGAGTTCTACGAGAGCTAGTCAGAACCCAGAGCAGTGACACCTGTGCCATGGTATCGCCGGCCATGCAACAGGTAGAGCGCTTAATTCTGAAAGTTGCTCCAACTGATAGTACGGTCTTGATAACGGGTCCGAGCGGATCAGGTAAAGGGGTCATAGCTCAATCGATTCATCAAAACAGCCAAAGAAATAATCGGGCGATTATTCCAGTTAACTGTGGCGCAATCCCTGAAAATCTTATGGAAAGTGAATTTTTTGGTCATACCAAAGGGGCGTTTACGGGAGCCAGCAAAGCTAAGCGCGGACTTTTTGTTGAAGCAGACCAGGGTACTATTTTTCTCGATGAGATCGGCGAATTACCACTCAATCTTCAGGTCAAACTATTACATGTTATTGAAGATCAGACTGTTCGTGCTCTTGGTAGTGAACAAGCAAGAAAAATCGACACCCGCATTATTGCCGCTACCAATAAAGATTTAGAGCAGATGGTGAAAGAGGGTAGTTTCCGTGAAGATTTATTTTTCCGCTTAAATGTATTTCATATTCCCTTACCTCCCCTTGAACAACGTAAAGAAGATCTGCCGGGCCTGATTAAATATTTCATTAAAAAAGAAAGCGTGAAAATGGGGCTGTTAGATCCGATTGAGCTACAACCCGAAGCCATGCAAAGTCTTCTGGCCTATAACTGGCCCGGAAATGTGCGTGAATTAAATAATGTTGTCGCAAGAGCATTGATCTTATGTGAAAACGGAAGTATCGATGTCTCTGACTTGCCGCAAAATATCGGCTTAACCCCGTCTGTACCCCGAGACAGAAATGACAATGAATATCCGACACTTA
>CBDUSZ010000394.1:0-2009 GCA_965370015.1 uncultured bacterium
TTCGAATCGCCACTAACGGTGTTTGATTATATTTCTAAATGTAAGATTCAGGCGTGGCCCGCAAGGTTTTGTGTGTTTGTTAATGCCGTGCTTCCAGTAACTTTGCGTTGTGCCTTTCATTAGTAGCAAGCTACCCGAAGGTAACGGCAGTTTGATGGTATTTAAATCCTTTCGATACCTGTGCCTGAATACCAGGGTTCGCTCTTCCCCGAGGCTGAGCGATGCAATCATGGGTTGCTTGCCGAGTTCGGCTTCATCGTCACTATGCATGCCCATGCTATCCCGGTGATCGCGATAGTAATTGAGCAGTACGCTGTTAAAGCCCTGACCAACTAGCGATTCAATTCGAGTTTTCAAATCAACTAGAGTTTGGCTCCAGGGCTGAGGTTGCAGGGTAATTCCCGAGTAAGAATAATCTAGTTTTTTGTCACCATACCAGGCGCTAAGCCTTGGCTGTAAATGTGTTTTCCCATATATCGTCACTTCCTCCTGACGCCATGTAATGTTATCAATTAGCTCGTGCAATAATTCATCATAAGGC
This sequence comes from uncultured bacterium, assembly GCA_965370015.1. Taxonomy (GTDB): domain Bacteria; phylum Pseudomonadota; class Gammaproteobacteria. The sequence goes on from CBDUSZ010000394.1 coordinate 542, forward strand.
TGATCGAGCGCTATCTGTTGGTATAGCGTTATGTCAGCATCGACCATCGGCAGTTTTTCCATACCCGCTGTTTCAAACGGGAGGTAGTCATTATTCATCATTGACCATGTGATTTGCGCAGCTCTCTAAATGCCCGGACCATCCAGTTTATAACTATTGTTGTCCGGCTGAAATTGTAGATGCTGTTCGACCGCACGACCGTTAAACATTTCCTTAAATATCAATTTTAACGACTCATTAGCGATCGCATCGCCTTTAAAATAAGTGTGTTCCGATCCCACGTGTTGTGCATCCGTAACGTCGATATAATGTGCATTTGGGCTGTTGAGCTGACGTGTATAATGCCCGAGGCGTGCTAGCTGCTCATCGCCCGGTTTGATACGCGATACCTTGAGTGCCGAGTCGTTTTCATTAATCACCACGTTAATTCTTTTGCGCACATCCAGCTTACCCACCCATTGTGCATGATGCTTATTATTGGCGTCGGCCGCGACCAGACAGATATTGTCGAACACCAGTTTGGAGGTCATGTTATCGCTGGTTTTTAAGGTGTTCTTGAGAACATAGTTGCCCATGCTATGGCACAACAGGTTGAGGGTGACCGGGCAGTCCTTTTCCACCAGTTTCACGAAGTGGGATTGCGCGTCCTGCCTATTATGCGGGTGTTTTTTAATTGCCCGTTCCAGCAGTTGGTTTTTTCGTGCTGCAGTCAGGATAAGGTGTAATTGCTGGATCTTTCCGACTGCACGATTTAAAGCGCCCGAAGATGCCCGTGCATCGGCCTTATCACTCAGATAAGACGCCGTACCAGAAATAGCGCCACCGCCATTAGCTGGCCAGGTGAAAGGAACTACGATCACTCCGTAAAGTTTTTCAATCTCAACCGCAGCTTTCATTACATCGTCGACATCATTGTTATAACCATGGACAAAAAACAATATTGACTTATTTTGCTTGCGCGCCTGATCAAATAGTTCGCAAGCTACCTGTAAACTTCCGTACCAGGATTTGGCTGTATCGATGTCCAGTTTAAAATCCTTTTTCAACGCTTTAACGGTTGCGGGTGTGAGTTTGTCTATTACTGTCTCGGTTCGCCAGCTGCTATTGGTTTTTGTCACCCGCATCAATCTCAGTTCGTTTGGTCCCTCCGGGTTCGGTGTTTTTGCGAAAACAGCCAGCCCTTTTTTCTTCGTATGTAGTGCTCTATTCGTGATCAAATACATAATTCTCTCCCTTGTATATTATGAATTGTGCTGCGCCTTTACTTCTGTCGCAGGCCTGATAATTTATATTAAACGCGGTAATTTGGCACGTTTTAAGCTCACTTTTATGCGGAATACGCGGGTGCCTGGATGCAACTACTCACGAATCAATGATTTTTGCAGTTTCGCTCTATCGCGTGCAGAATAGTTTGCAGTAATTAACCGAAACCTTGCGGCAACGGGTTTATTGAGGGATTCAGCATGCT
>CBDUSZ010000395.1:0-1985 GCA_965370015.1 uncultured bacterium
GAGCGCGCTTGCCGCCCCCCAGTTGTATTGATTTTCGAGTATTGCGGTGATTTGCGTGGCAACCATGACGACACGTCCGCCGCCGAGTACCGCAGGTGTGACATAAAATCCAAGACAAAGCACAAACACAATTAACGACCCGGCCACCATGCCCGACAACGACAATGGAAAATAGATTTTCCAGAAAGACTGAATCGGAGATGCTCCGAGATTGGCCGCCGCGTGCATCAAGTCACGTTGAATTTTGCGCATCGAGCCGTAAAGCGGTAAGACCAGAAAAGGCAGCATGATATGGGCCATGCCAATGAGCGTGCCGGTTAAGTTATGCACCAGTTTTACCGGTGTATCCCATAGGCCTATGGACATCGCAAATTCGTTCAGGATTCCGTGCTTTTGCAATAGCACAAGCCAGGCATAGGTACGAACCAGTAGTGAAGTCCAAAAAGGTAGTAATACCGCGAGCATAAAAAAACCGGCCAGGCGATCTGGTAGCATTGCGAGGAAATAGGCGAGCGGATAACCGATCAGAATACAGATTATGGTGGTCAGAATACTGACCTGAAATGTGGTGACAAATACGCGCGCGTAAGACTTGTATTCAAGCATCCTCTGATAATTTTCGAGTGAGAGTTGTCCTTCACTGCCAGTGAATGATAGATAAAATAACCAGCCGACCGGGATTACAATAATGGCCACTATGGCGAGCACTGCGGGTATCGCCAGGCTTAGCAACAACCGTTGTTCTCGAATGCCCTGGCTTCTCAGTAATTTTTCGTTCAAGCCTTCGGTTTTGCTGGCAATCGAGGCACTCATTAATCGTCGTCCTGAGGGATAATAATGACATCACTTCGATTCAGGCCGAGCGATACCTGGTCCCCGGGTTGCAATATATTTTGTGAAGACGACGAATCGGTACCGAAGCGGAAAGCCAGATCGTACTTATTGTCAACCGACATTAGTGCCCATGCTGTTTCACCCTGGAACACAAAATCACGGACTACACCGGAGAAAATAATTATCTTTTCTGAATCGACAGCTTCTTTATCGGCCATAAAAAGTCTTTCCGGCCGAATTACCAGTGACCAATCTTTGGCTGCACCGGTTTTAAAATCGGTTTCGACTAAATGATCCTGGAAATAAAGCTTTCCTGAACCATCGCTTTTGAGTGGCAGCATGGTTGATTCACCGATAAAGTCGGCGACAAACGCGTTGGCAGGGTGGTTATAAATATTGTGAGGTGTGTCTATCTGGGAGAGTTTGCCATTATTGATTACCACGATTCGATCAGACATGGTTAAGGCTTCGCGCTGATCGTGGGTGACGTAAACGGTGGTGACACCGAGTTGCTCATGCAAATGTTTTAATTCAATTTGCATTTGTTCACGCAGTTTTTTATCGAGTGCAGACAGCGGTTCGTCCATTAGCAAAATACGGGGGCGAAACACAAAGGCACGAGCCAGCGCGACACGTTGACGTTGGCCTCCAGATAACTGTTCGATGTCACGGTCACCAAGTCCATCGAGTTGAACCGTAGTCAGCGCAGCCTCGACTCGCTCCGCAACTTCCGCCGCACTCACACCGCGAAGCTTGAGCGGGAAGGCAATATTTTCGGCGACACTCATGTGTGGAAATAGTGCGTAGCTTTGAAAAACCATGCCGACATTACGTTTATGCGGTGGTGTGAGGATTACCTCGGTTTCGCCAAAACGTATGCTGCCCGCATCGGGTCTGTTAAATCCGGCTATGGCCATTAACAATGTCGTTTTGCCTGACCCGGATGGGCCTAACAGGGTCAGAAATTCACCGCTCTTAACTTCCAGGTCGACAGAATCCAGTGCGTACATCTGGCCATATTTTTTGGTCAGACCCTGAATATGGATCGGCAGTGCCGTCGATGCTTCTGACGGCTCGTTATCGGGATGACTGGACACTATACAACCTCTTCTTTAATGACTATTGGGCATCTTAAAAATAGTGCTTTTTTC
>CBDUSZ010000396.1:0-1985 GCA_965370015.1 uncultured bacterium
GTGCAACCCAGTCCGGATGGCCTGGCGCAGGCGTTTATCATCGGTGAAGAGTTTATCGGCGACAATAGCGTCTGTATGGTGCTCGGCGACAATATATTTTATGGTCAAGGATTTTCTTCCAAATTGGTGGAAGCTGTCGCACGCCCAAATGGCGCTACCATATTCGGTTACCAGGTAAAAGACCCCGAACGCTTCGGCGTAATAGAATTTGACGAAAATCGGCGTGCATTATCGATTGAAGAAAAACCGCATAAACCCAAATCAAAATTTGCCGTCACCGGCCTGTATTTTTACGATAACGATGTAATTGAGATTGCCAAACAGGTCAAGCCTTCAAACCGCGGAGAACTGGAAATTACCAGTGTCAACCAGGCTTACATGGAACGCGGTGACCTGAATGTCGAGCTACTAGGCCGTGGTTTTGCCTGGCTCGATACAGGAACCCATGACAGCCTGCAAGCAGCCAGTTCTTTTGTGCAAACCATCGAGCAACGCCAGAGCTATAAAATTGCCTGCCTGGAAGAAATTGCCTTTAACAATGGCTGGTTGAATTCCGAACAGATGAAACAGATTGGCGAATCCATGGGTAAGAGTGGCTATGGCGAGTATTTGCTTGATCTCCTTCGATAAGGATAAGTGAAGTTTTTGCCGCGGTTAGCGATCTACCTGGATGAAAGTAATTATTATGTGCTTTGAGCTATAAATTATGAGTCCAACGGTATTTCGTGAGAGAGGATTTCGATTTTTCTTCTTCTCTCGTGAGGAAGAGCGAATGCACGTGCATGTACACTGTGCAGATGGTGAAGCCAAATACTGGTTAGAACCGACTATTGAATTAGCAAGAAACTACGGGCTTTCAACCCAACAATTGACTAAAATTAAAGAAATTGTTCAGGAACACGAAGATGAACTCATCAACGCATGGATTTTCCACTTTAGGTACTGAAGTTACTCATGTATCGAGCCATGGAATATGGCTGCTGTCTGAAGGTCATGAACATTTTCTTTCGTACGATAACTTCCCCTGGTTTAAAGACGCTTCAATTGGCAAAGTCATTAATATCGAAGAGGTATCACCGGGGCATTTCTACTGGCCAGAGCTTGATATTGATATTGGCATCGACACTATCGAAAATCCTGATAAATACCCCCTAAAATCCAAATAGGCGATATCGTAAGGTAAGTTAATTTACCCTAAAGAAACCTCTGCGCGCTCTGCGTCTCTGCGAGGGATCATTGTGTAAACCCAAAAAAAACCCATACTCTCGCAGAGGCGCTAAGCACGCAAAGGAAAAAACAAGAATGAAAAATCAGTTATCGATACTGCAGTTGATAACAATCGTAAGGGAAGCGAATTTACTCTAAAAAAACCTCTGCGCGCTCTGCGCCTCTGCGAGAGATCATTGTGTAAACTCAAAAAAAACCGATACTCTCGCAAAGGCGCAGAGCACGCAAAGGAAAAGCAAAAGACAAGATAAGTTATATTAATTTACAGAAACTTGCAAAATATGGAAGTTACTGTAAATTAATGATATGACGCCGTTAACTGAACTCATTATTAAATCTGGTGATGCAAACCGTATTTTATCTGTCGGGCAGTTGGAGCGCTTGCTAGGGGGTAGTAATGCCCGCCGCTATGGCCAGGTTAATCGAGCGCTTAAGGCCGGTGAATTACTCCAGGTGCGGCGCGGTTTGTATCTGTTATCGAACGACTATCGTACTGCGCCCGCTCATCCCTTTGCGCTGGCACAGCATATGCTACCGGGCAGTTATGTATCTGCCGAATCGGCGCTAAGTTTTCATGGCTGGATTCCGGAGGCGGTGCATAGCGTATTGAGTGTTACCGCGAGGGGAAAGTCCGTGAGTTACGAGCATGACAGGCTAGGAAAATTTGAATTTCGGCGTATGACCGTCAAACCCGGCTATTTTCTTCAGGCTGTCGCAAGGCACGAGCTACAACATCAAGTCGCGCTCATTGCGCAACC
>CBDUSZ010000397.1:0-1964 GCA_965370015.1 uncultured bacterium
ACCTGCCTTTTCGCAAACTGGGCTTTTCCGACAGTCGTATAAACGCCGTCACTAACTTGAATATCATTGGTATTATAGAAAAATACAAGAAGTTCTATTTGCCCAACCTGTTCGAAAAAAATGCCGTTTCTGTTAAGAAAGCGACGGATAAAAAATCTAAAGCGCCCAAACCCAGTGACGATCCAAAGGACTGGTGGCAAAGTAATTTTGATGCGCCCAGTGAGGGGCAATAATGAGGCCACCCGGTCAGGGTTTATGCGCTGCATTACTGGTCACACTGGCATTTTTTAACCATCCGGGCGTAACCGCTGCAACGCATTCCAGCAAGACAATCAGGCACCTGTTTGATATTACCGACAGCAAGGTCGGGTCGCTTGTGCTACCCACCGATGTCGAGGTCTACCAGTCACGTATTTATATTGTCGATAGCGGTAATAACCAGGTTGTGGTACTGAACAAAGATGGCAAAACGCAGTTCAGTTTTGGTCGCGAAGGAAATGGAGAAGGCGAATTTCAGGATCCGGTTGGCATAGGTGTAGATCATCAAGGCCTGATTTATGTTGCCGATACCGGCAATCATCGTATCCAGATATTTTCTGCCACCGGCGAATACTCGGGGACTATCGCGGTCACATTTAGGGGCGCGGCGGTGCGCCCAATCGATGTCGCGGTAGATCCGAAGACGCGTAATATTTTTGTTACCGGCAATGACAACCACAGGGTAATGGTATTCAATAGGGGCGGCCGATTGATTCGAGAATGGGGTGGTAATGGCACGGGAACCGGACAATTTCGTTATCCTGCAACTATAGCCGTCACCCGCAATTTTGACATCGCCGTGGTCGATGTGTTTAATACGCGCGTACAACTGTTTCAGCGCGACGGCTCGTTCCTGGTTGTCATAGGCGAGTGGGGAGTATTGCCCGGGCAGCTTTTTCGCCCTAAGGGTATTGCTGTCGACCAGCAAGGTTACATTTATGTATCGGACAGCTATATGAATGTGATCCAGGTATTTAATGACAGCGGGAAATTCCTCCATGTACTCAAAATGACGGATACCAGGCATCAGATGGTGACACCGGCAGGCATCGCTGTTGCGGCGAATAATCGATTGTATGTCGCGGAGATGCTGAAGCATCGAATTTCTGTATATCAGCTCGATTGATCACCCATGGCTCAATTTTTGCAGCATCATTACCGGAGAAAAAGCCAGGTTATAGCCCTTGTTTTACTGGTGGGTATCGTCAGCTGGTTGTTTCCGGAACCTGCAGCAGCCTTACGTAGCAAGACCTCCGCCAATCGCGAATGCTCAATCTGCCATATTATGTGGCTGGACGAATTCAAGCGCGAGGATGTGAAACCGCTAATCCCGTTTGATCCATTGCCTGTTGAAAAAACCGGTAAACAGGATGTCGTCAGTACCGATCGGATGTGTTTTTCCTGCCATGATGGTTTCGTACTGGATTCGCGTTTTCTATGGAAAAAAAATCGTCACAATCACCCTGTCGGGGTAATACCTACGGATGACGTGACTATCCCAACCTCGAAAGGGAAGATTGTTTTTCCATTGAACCAGGATGGCAAGCTGTAGTGTGGCACCTGCCATACCGCGCACGCCCAGGACTGGGATAAGAACAATGCTTCTATTTTCCTGCGCCTGGATAATAGCAATTCAAATATGTGTACGGCCTGCCATCTTAATCGTGTTACCGGTCCCAAAGAAGGCAACCATCCTATCCGCAAGAAACTAAAACAATTACCGCCTTCGCTGATCAAGGCGGGTTCAAAATTCAGTGACAAAAATGAGGTAATTTGCCAATCCTGTCATATCACGCACGGTTCAAAACAGATCAAAATGCTGGCCAAACCCAACCAGAATTCAGATCTATGTGCCAGTTGCCACGATCAACAGGCGCGGGTGAGAAATACCAAGCATAATATGTCGGTCATGGCGCCCGACTCGA
>CBDUSZ010000398.1:0-1909 GCA_965370015.1 uncultured bacterium
TCTTGGTTACTTCTTGTTGCTGTAGACAAGAAGTGACTCGCGCACTTACTCGGTGAAAGCTACGAAGTTAGAAGAGCTTTGGTGTGCGAAAACACTCGTATTACAATTAGGGAACCACTTTTAATTTACTAATTTTTGTTCGATAGATTCCAATGCAATACTACATATATCACCATCTAGCATGATAATATAATGCAATTACAGTATTCTGCCGCGCTGAAAATCACCCTATAGAAACCCATGAGCAATATCCCGAACATCACTGAAACCGAACTTTGGACCATCAAATCCAGTCTCGACGAGCGTTGGGGCAAGGATGCTATTACCCCTGAACAAGTCGATGTTGAGGCCAGGCTTGATCCTTCGGATCGTGAGCTGACCGATTGCCCGGCAGTTTACTGGCAACAGGATGACTGCCATTTTGTTATTATGAAAACCGCCGAGCAGGCTTACCGCACCCAGTTTTATTACGGCAATCGGGAACAGTTTGGCACCGGGATACGTGAATACGATGACCTCGCGGAATGTGTGGTCTCGCTACTGCGGTTGCAGGCCGATTACGAAAGCACTCGAAGCGGTGCCTTTCCAGATTCGGCTCCCGCAGACACCTAGCGCAACACGAATTATTTATTTACAGGAATAAAAACTGTATGAGTCCAAAAAACGCATTTTACGCCCAATCTGGCGGTGTTACCGCTGTCATCAATGCCTCTGCCTGCGGTGTCATCGAAACCTGTCGACAAAATAAGGATCGCATTGCCAACGTATTAGCCGGCCACAATGGCATAATCGGCGCGCTATGCGAAGAATTGATCGATACTTCCCTGGAGAGCGATGCGGATATAGCGGCCCTGAAGAATACGCCATCCGCCGCATTTGGCTCCTGCCGTTTCAAGCTGAAAAGCCTGGAGGAAAATAGACGTGAATACGAACGACTGATTGCAGTTTTTAAGGCCCATGATATCGGTTATTTTTTTTACAACGGTGGTGGCGACTCGGCCGATACCTGTTACAAGGTATCGCAATTATCTGAAACAATGGGTTATCCGGTACAGGCGATTCACATCCCGAAAACCGTAGACAACGATCTACCCATTACCGACAACTGTCCGGGCTTCGGCTCGGTTGCGAAATATATAGCGGTCTCTGCACTGGAAGCTTCTTTCGATGTGCGATCAATGGCCAAAACCTCTACTAAGGTTTTTATCCTCGAGGTGATGGGCCGGCATGCAGGCTGGATTGCTGCCGCTGGTGGGTTAATCGAAGATTATGGCATCCCGGTGATATTGCTCCTGCCCGAAATTGATTTTGACCACGACCGTTTCATCGCGGTATTACGCGATAAGGTCGAAAAGCATGGTCATTGCACCATCGTGGTTTCAGAGGGCGCGCACTACGCCGACGGCAAGTTCCTCGCAGAGCAGGGTTCTCGCGATTCGTTTGGCCATGCGCAGCTGGGCGGCGCTGCACCAGTGGTCGCCGACCTGGTGAAACAGGCGCTGGGTTATAAGTTTCACTGGGCTGTTGCCGACTATCTGCAACGTGCCGCGCGCCATCTGGCGTCGGCTACCGATGTCGAGCAGGCATACGCGCTGGGAAAGGTCGGTGTCGAACTGGCTCTAGAAGGGAATAATGCGATTATGCCAACCATTGATCGCATCTCGAATCATCCGTATCAGTGGAAAATTGGCTGGGCGTCACTCTCTGATGTGGCGAATGTGGAAAAAATGATGCCACTTGAATTTATCTCCGACGATGGCTTTGGCATTACCGACGCATGCAAAGATTACCTGTATCCGCTAATAAAGGGTGAAGCTTACCCACAATATGACGAGCATGGCATGCCCAGGTATGTGGTATTAAAAAACCAGCTGATCGATAATAAACTCGAAGCCTTCGATCTGTAGCC
>CBDUSZ010000399.1:0-1895 GCA_965370015.1 uncultured bacterium
AAAGCCGTTAGTTTTGTGTTCCAGTTTAGCCTGATCGGCCTCGGTCTGGCCGCGCTGTACCTGGTCTGGCAATCCAACCACTCAGGCAGCGAGATATTCGACTTTCTGGCCTCGTCGCAAGAGCAACAAAAACAGCTTCAATCGACGCCTAATATACAAACCCCGGCGTTATCGTATGCCGACGCGGTCGCCTCTTCTTTCGCCTCGGTAGTAACCATCTATACAACCAAGACTGTCGAACGCAAACCCCATCCCTTCCTGAGTGACCCGGTTTTCAATCAGTTATTTGGCGATCAGCTAAGACGACGCCAACGCAGCCAGACTGAAACCAATTTGGGCTCTGGAGTTATTATCAGCACTGATGGTTACATTATTACCAACCAGCACGTTATCGATGGTGCCGATGAAATCCTGGTTTCATTAGCCGATGGTCGAGGTAGTCAGGCGGTACTGATCGGCGAGGACAGGGAAACCGATATCGCCATCTTGCATATTCCTATCAGTGGTCTGAGCGCTATCGTAACTTCGGACAATCAACCGCTTCGCGTCGGCGATGTAGTTTTAGCGATTGGAAACCCGTTGAATGTCGGACAAACCGTCACCATGGGGATCATCAGTGCGACCGGCAGAAATCGTATCGGGCTGAATACCTTCGAAAATTTCATTCAGACCGATGCAGCGATTAACCCGGGTAATTCCGGCGGAGCCCTGGTAAATACGCAGGGGCAGCTAATCGGAATTAACACCGCCATCTTTAGTCAGGTAAGCGGAGCCCAGGGGATAGGCTTTGCGATCCCGATTTCAATCGCCCTCGACATCAAACGCCAAATCGTTAAATACGGCAAGGTAACGCGTGGTTTGATAGGCGTAGAGGGTACAGATATGACTGCACGCGCGGCGATGGCGACCGGTAATCCAAACATCAGGGGCGCTCTTATTGTCGGCGTATTTATCGATAGCCCTGCTGATAAAGCTGGAATCCTGGCTGGAGATATCATCGTTGCCGTCAACCAGGACCCGGTTTATAACATCCGCGACTTACTCGAAAAAATAACCTTGCACCAACCTGGCGATTTGATCGAAGTGAAACTATTCAGGGGTCCACAACAGTTAACTTACTCCTTGCGTGCCACTGAGCGGCTGCTAAAATCGCACTAAAATTCTTGATTTTTGATCGATTTGGGAATATAATCCCTAATATTAATTAACAGGATTTAATATTTATACAGGCTTCAATTCTGTAAACAGATCAAGCGTGCCGGACATTCAACAAACTTATGCCAACTATCCAGAAAACCTTAAACGAAACTCTCAGGAAGATTCTGTCGGCACTGATTCGAACTTTGCTGCGCAACGGTATGGCATACGGGGAATTTGACCAGATCGCGAGAAAATGTTTTGTCGATGTCGCTTACCAGAACTTTTCCCCAGCAGAAAAAAAACAAACCGTATCAAACGTCGCCATCCTCACCGGGTTGAATAGAAAGGAAGTGAAAAAACTGCATGAGCTCGGCGCCGATCAATCGGCTTCATCTGCAAAACAGTACAATCGTAGTATTCGCGTAATCGGCGGCTGGATTAACGACACCGAATTCCTGCGGGCGGATGGAACGCCTAAAGACCTCGATATGGAAGGTGAGCGCTCGTTTTCGTCACTGGTGCGGAAATATAGCGGCGACATGCCGGTTGCGGCGATGCAAAAAGCCCTCACTAAATCAGCCAATATTGCTATCACCGCCGATAACAAAGTACGTTTATTGAGCCATGCTTACCTGCCTTCGGACGACCCGGTGGAAAAATTATTGATACTCGGTACCGATACCCAACAATTGATTGAAACTATCAATCACAATATTTCCGCAACTCCCGAAGACCTGCGATTCCAGCGTAAGGCT
>CBDUSZ010000400.1:0-1849 GCA_965370015.1 uncultured bacterium
GTTGTCCCAGCTGGAATCTCAACCCCTGACAGGGAACGGGTAAACGGCTGTTCGTCGACGTGTGGATGGTAGAGCACGCGCGTTTTCAGCAGTTCGCCATCCATTGTCATGACATCCCACTGGTTGGCGTAGTGCTCCCAGCCCTCGTCACCGTGTTGCAGCGTGACCGAAAACAGACAGCTGCTACTACAAGCTACCGTTACATCGACAATTTTGACCTCACCGCTATAAGCGATACCGGTAGTTATGAAGCCAATAATAATGCTCAGAGTGCTAAATAAATGCTTCATTTTACCTGCCTGTTCGATTTCATTCAGCCAGAGTCCGACAGATCCCTGAGTCGACCGCAACTCCAGCATAGCTCAAATGCACCACCATTTTTTTCCTCGCAACCAGGACAGTACCAGTAGCTATCATTGTCGTCGAATACGATTTCCTGCAATATTGACTCCGCCTCGACAAAGCGATCATCATTAGATATCCACAACTCAGGCCAGGTATCAAAGGTTGCCAGGTCGCCCGCACCACCCGAAGCGAATTCGTTAATAACCGAACACTCGATACCCCTGTCCTGCAAAACATTTTTCAGGTTAAAAATAATCATGCGATTTTCGTGGGCGTAGAGTTTCTTCATCGATCAATTCAGCTGCACAGAGAATTACAGTCCTCGGGACTCGCGTATCCTGTCGTAAGCGCTTTTGATTTGCTGAGTCTTCTCGGTAGCATCCTTGATCATTTCATCGGGTAAGCCTTTGGCGACAAGCTTATCCGGGTGGTGTTGTGACATCTGTCGGCGATAGGCTTTTTTAACTTCGGCATCGCTGGCTGACTTATTGGCTCCGAGTATCGCGTAGGCATCTTCAATGGTGAATTGTTGCGATTGTGCACCCGGATAGGCGCCACTGCCGAATCCTGCCTTTAGCATTTCTTCCAGTCGTTCGAGCTGCGTGATAGAAACCCCGAGTCGTGCGCAAATATGTCGCAATACTTGTTTTTCGGCCGGATGCATAACGCCATCGGCATAGGCTGCCTGTAGCTGTATCTCCAGAAACATCTGAATCAGGGTGCTACGTCGTCGTGTCTCATTTTTAAATTGATCCAGGATTTCATCGATTGGAAAATCACCTGAACTGCCCTCGTTGAATAATTTTTTCGCCGAGGCGCGCATATCAGCAGTGAGGCCAAGATGACTCATCACCGATTCGGCGAGCCGAATCTCATCGCGGGTTACCCTGCCATCGGCTTTGGCGATGTAGCCCATCACCGAAAAAGTGGCAGTGAAAAACGCCGCCTGCACCCGGTCCTGACCACCGCTTTGCCAGTCGGCGTTATCCAGGGAGCCCATACCACGATCAAAATTATGGCCAAAAGCTATACCCATCAACGCGCCTAACGGGCCGCCAATCATAAAACCGAAAGTACCGCCTAGTGCCTTTCCCCACCACGCCATGCTCTGATACTCCTAATTAATTATTTTCTTCAGCGAGACCCCAGGCAGCTTCGCCGGGGCCAGCCTTTAGGGGCTTTACCGATTTTTGCTCCTGCAAAATCGGCATACCGTACTTCCTGTATATAACCGATTTTTGCTCCTGTATTGCCTGGAGACACCTAACTTTTGGCACCCAAAACGCCTACTGCTGGTGCTCTAATAGGTTACCTGACCACTATTAGGACGGTGGAAATGCAACAGGGTTGTAGCGGTCCGACGTTTCGGAACAACCCTTAGTCCCTGTAACAATGCAAAATCGGCATCACTGTACTTGTTCAATATTTGCTTGCTGTTGTTTCAGGTCTTTTTGATGAATGCAGCAGACACCGGTTCCACCAAACTCGAAATTAATCCATGTCA
>CBDUSZ010000401.1:0-1849 GCA_965370015.1 uncultured bacterium
CAGTTTTTTGCCGAGATATCTTGCCAAATTTGGCCGGCGTGCCTTAAACGCCCGGTCAATGCGCAGCCAGATGACCTGCTCAGCCTGAGGGTAGGTGTCGAGAAGATATTTAAACGCCTGGTCGCATTCTCCAGGCTGTGAATAACCACTTAACCAGATTTTTTTTATTTCCTCATTGATAGATTCATCGACGCCGAGATTGAGACGCGCCTGGAATGCCAGGCACTGGAAACGTGCATTCTCACGGTCATCAAAAAATGTTAAATAACTGCTCCAATCCTGGCGTCTAGCTAAAACCAATAGCCATTTTGTACGCAGATGATAGTTGAACGGATAGTCTTGATGCTGATTAAGAAAACTGCTGACTTCATTATTCGATGCCTGATGAATTCGTCGCTTTAATGCGTCGTATTCGAGGTAGGCTTTTACTGGATAATCATCGAGTTTCTTTAGCAGCCGATTATATTTGCTTATCTGATTGGTATTTAAGGCGAAGGAGGCATCCTGAAATATAGTCCGCTGTAGCTCAATGCTGGCCTGCAAGTGACTACTCAGCAGTAAGCTGCAGATACCAGTCAGAGCAATTGCCAGGCGCATGATAATATCGAGAACAGATGATTTTGAGGATATGCTGTTCAAAATTTCTCTTTTATTTTCAGAATCTTACACGGAAGTGTAGAAGTTAAATATCACTATCGCAAGAAATAATGGTGGAATTAGAAGTATTCGACTATATCCTTTCCATCGGGGAAATATTAACAAAATTCAATTACTCGTAATGTAGCCCAACGACATGGATACAGCAGCTAAAGCACCCACAGCAGCCGCTTTGGTCGAGTCCAGTCCAGTCCCGCCTGCTGGCTAATATTGCACTTCAATTCGCCCCGAAATTAAGTTATTTTTGCAAATCGTCGGGGTAGAAAACACGCTCAAACTCCGCTACACCCATAGTTTTTAATTTTTTAATGTTAGCTTCCGGTATCTCTTCGGGATTTTGATACCGGGATAAAGCCTGCTCTAAGCTAGATTCACGCAGGATATGCAAAATCGGGAATGGCGAGCGGTTGCTCCAGTTTTCACGATCCGCAAACCCGGTATTGTTGAATTGATACCCTGGATGGAAACTGGCAACCTGAAAAACGCCAGACCATGCGTACGCCTCAATCAAGGCATCTACCTGGTCAAGAATTTGATTGAAATCGGCAAATTTCTGCAACTGATTAGGGATAATCAATAACGTGGTTTCGATCTCGGGGGTCTCGACTAAATATTGGCACTGTTGATAAAGTTCGCGTATCAGTGCGTCCACCCTGTCCGACTCGCTAACCACGCAACGTAGCTTATGTTGCTGATAGATAGATTTTGCAAAAGGACACAGATTAAGTCCGATGACTGCCTCTTCAATCCAGTAATGTACCCGGGAAATAATTTTCTGATGATCGCTCAATATATAGACAACCTCACAGCATAAATTAAATATTACGATTCCTGTTCGTCAATATGGGGCGCTACCACCTGCCATCTGTTCAGGGTGAATAGCTCACCGGATAATACTGTTAAATAGACATCATGGCTTTAAAATCCTGCATCACCGATGTAAATTGGTCCAAGTCAGGTATAATTTGCACATAAATTAGCTGTCGTGTGGTGAAAACGATTTTGATAAATTTTAAAAAATGAGGTAAAACCAATGGACGATGACGACACAGTGGTATTAACTCAGGAAGATAAGGATAAAATTCTGCAGGAAGCGCTGGAGCAACAAAAACAAAAAGAAGAAGACAAAGAAGACTGATCTACCTCACATATCTTCTGGCAATAGATCGCGCCGGCTACTGGTAAATACGCC
>CBDUSZ010000402.1:0-1834 GCA_965370015.1 uncultured bacterium
ATCGTATCCAAGGGTTGCAGTTTTGAGTATTGCAGGGTACCCAAAACTTTCCGCCAGCACCAAATCAGCTTCACAACTTATCGCAAGATATGCTGCAACATTTAAACCCTGGTCGATAAAAAACTGTTTTTCCTGAAGGCGATTTTGCGCAATTCGTAGTGCACTGGCAGAAGGATGTACGGGTACATATTTCGCCAGGTAATCAAGCGTGCTGGCAGGTATGTTTTCGAATTCTGTGCTGATCGCGGCGCAATGTTGTACCAGGTAATCGAGTGCATCCCTGTCATCATAAGCCGCCTCTAAATGCTTAGTTGCCATTTTCCCAGCCGGACTGTTAGCATCTGGATCGAGTACGATGACTTCGTAGCCCATGGTTCTCGCCGCGGTGACAAACATGCGCCCGAGCTGACCACCACCGAGCATGCCCAGCATGCTGCCTGGGAGAATTACCATTAGCTTTGCGGTGGTAATGTCATTTGCAACACGGTATCGCGCTGATTCGCGCGAAAATCAACGAGTTGCCTGGCTAAATCCGCATCGTTCAAAGCCAACACCGATATTGCAAACAACGCGGCGTTTATTGCGCCCGCCTTACCAATCGCAAACGTGGCTACAGGAATACCCTTGGGCATTTGCACAATAGATAGCAGGGAGTCATTACCACGAAGATGCTCGCTAGGAACAGGCACTCCCAGCACCGGAATCGTCGTGTTGGCGGCTAGCATGCCGGGAAGATGAGCGGCTCCTCCGGCTCCGGCAATTATGCAGGCGATATTTTCCTCACCTGCGGTCTTCGCGAATTCAGCGAGTAGATCCGGTGTGCGGTGAGCCGAGACTACCCGCGCCAGATAGGCCACTCCGAAACGCTCCAGGTATTCGACAGCGTGCTGCATCACTGGCCAGTCACTATCACTGCCCATCACGACAGCAACCACAGAATTCGACATAACTCTCTCCGAGTATTCCCAAAAAGCGGGCGATTATAACTCTTTTTACTGTGAAAAAACTAATCCAGTAGTCGCTCTATGATATGATTTCGCCCTGTTTTTTCGCCTATCAACAATCACAGCGCAGCATCAGGTAAATGAATACTTCCGAGCAATCATCCGCAATTTTTGAAACCAACATCGAAAATCTCAATTTGATCGCGAGAGGGAAAGTACGCGACATATACCACATCGATGACGATCACATGCTCATCGTCACCACCGATCGTTTATCTGCTTTTGATGTGGTTTTCTCCCAACCAATTCCCAAAAAAGGAGAGCTGTTAACCCAGGTATCGAATTTCTGGTTTGAAAAATCCGCTGCGCTGATAAAAAATCATTTAAGCAACCTGAATCTACAGGATTATGTCTCGGAAAAGGATTACAGCTATCTTGCACCCCGATCTATCATCGTCAAGCGGCTAAAAACTTTGCCGGTTGAAGCAATTGTGCGGGGCTACGTTATCGGTTCAGGCTGGAAGGATTATCAGGCTAGCGGCCAGATCTGCGGTATTCAATTACCACCGAATCTTCAACAGGCGGAAAAATTACCCGAACCCATATATACGCCCTCGACCAAGGCAGCAGTCGGCGACCATGACATGAATGTCAGTTTCGAACACACGGTCGATCTGATTGGTGAAAGCAAAGCCGTACAAATCAGGCAGATTGCCATCAAACTTTATAAGATGGCCGCGGATTACGCAGCTTCCAGGGGCATTATCATCGCCGACACTAAATTCGAATTTGGTGTCGATGACAATGACCAGATTATACTAATCGATGAAATCCTGACGCCAGACTCCTCCCGCGACTGGCCAGCCGACCAATACCGGGTCGGCATCAGT
>CBDUSZ010000403.1:0-1804 GCA_965370015.1 uncultured bacterium
CGGTTGCGATTTCAACTGGTCGATGCAACACATTGGTTAAATCGTTCAGCTGGTGTTCGGATAGACCTACAAGAAGACAGGGTTCGGCACACAGGAGACATTTCTGATATGCCCTTGGGGCCTCGAACACCTCTTGATTTCCAGAAATCCCTGCTTTTATTAATTAAAACTTCTTTTCGGATGGCACCCGCCTTAACTGTTCAAAGATTTTCACCTCCCATGGCCTTATAGCCATCACCAGGCTACATCCAAATCGCTGATCAAATGGCAGGGATTCAGTTTCAGTTTTAAGTTCGTTAGCTTCCTCAGCAAGACGCTTTATTTTTTTAATCAACTCTGCATTCGCTGGTCTCGAGAACATCCCCGAAACAAATATGCGAAATTCTCCGTCTCCATCGAACGAGGAATTAAAGAATTCAGATTGGACCTTTTGTTCGTGGAATCGCTGAATCGGTCCATTGGGTATCAACTCGAAGTTTTTTGAAATCATTAGTTTCACCCGGTTACCTGGTAGCAGTTCGATAATCTTCATGCGATCCAGCTTGGCCAGTAACCGTATCCCTTCGGTCTCGGAAATATCGTAGATGCGAATAATGTCGGAAAATTCCAGTTTGCTCATCAGGAAAAACGCCATTAGTGCTAACCTGGTATCGCCAGCCAGTTCAGCCTCCTGCTCTAGAGATAGCCGGGTCGTGAGCTCTACGTTTTTTTCCATCTGATGAATTAAATCGGCTATCTCCAGGTTCATAATCCCACATACCTGGCCCAGTCGAGCGAGTGAAAAAGAATTTTCTGCGAATAATCTTTTTATGCTGGCTTCGGACAGGCCTAGCCTGCCAGCTACTTGTTTGTAGGTAAGACCCTGCTTACGGAGTTCTTGTTTTAGTGTATCTATTATGAGTTTAGTTTGTGGCATGGTATTGATTTTCAATACTCCTTGTTGAAGATATCGATACTATGCACTAAATAGTTGCAAAATCAAATTCTCCGGAGCAGTCTCGATTCCGCAAGCCAAGTCGTAAATCGGGTTAATGTAACCAAATACAGTTCCAGAAGGGATTCACAATAAACTTTCTATATTTAACGAGGGATCACATCATGAATACGACATCGAAATTTCAGATTCAGGAGACCAAACGTTTGAATGGAAATACGCGCTTTCCATTGCGCATCATGCGCTTAGCCATTGCGGCGGCATGTTCTGCACTGTTGCTTTACGGATGTTACGTCACGCCGATCGGGCGGGACGCGAGCGGCAATCCTATATGGGCCTACACAACGATGCCGCCGCCAGTCGCGCCAGCGCAAGGCGCAGCAAGCGGGCCAGTGTCAAAGGTGCTCGGCGTGAAGCTTTATCCGATCAATAATATCGCCAACCAGACCGGTGTGCTCGTCGGCCAGGTGACAAACATGATGACCGGCAAAGGCCGGTTCACCTTCAATTATCAGGGGGAAATGCTGGTTGGCGAAGCAACGCGGGTCGCTAATGACAAGCGGCGCGGTATTGCGAACGCATATGGACCCAGCGGTGCATTTGCCAGGTGTGAGTACCAGATGAGCAGCTCAACGTTGGGCGCGGGCACCTGCACATTCTCCGACAACGCCATGTACCAGGTTCACATCGGAAACTGAGGTTGGTAGCCGCTGAATACAGCGGTGTATAGCAGCCTGATGCCAGCGACTCCCAAAAAAGGGGACGGAGGGATTAAACATTAATCAATAGTAGATTATGGTTAATCCCTCCGCCCCGAATGGCACTGCCTTAAGCGTAACCATTTGATATTGAATATAAAAAGAGGCTGAT
>CBDUSZ010000404.1:0-1783 GCA_965370015.1 uncultured bacterium
CCACTCGCCTGGACCAGATTGGCTAATGAGTGCCTGAGCCTGATTTGGCATGCGTAACGCATCGATTGGATAGGCTGATCTTAATATCAGTTTGAACGAGAATTGCTCTTTGACCGATTCGTTAGCGGTCCAGAAAGCAAGTTTTTGCTCATCGACACCGCCTTCTTCGAGTGGATAAACATAACGCCCCATGCCGGTATCGACATGCGCGGCTTGCATGTATTGAAAGCGTATCCGCGTTTCCTGTCCGGCACGTATGGGTGATACGCTAATATCAAAGGTTTTATAGTCGTTTTTTTCGGTTAACCCAGCGTCACGACCAGCCTGTTTTTCGGTTTCGTATATCTGGCGTGCCTGCTTTTTTTCCAGCACTTCACCGCTCACCGGCTTACCGTCTATCCATACGGTGAATTCTGATACCGTGCCTTTTTCGGGCACTGGAAAAGAATAGATCGCTTCCAGCTCCTGAGCGTGCGGATTGTAAAAAGATTGCTCAACTGTGGTTATCGCGTAGCCGCTTTCGATGACTACTTCGACATTGTGTTTGGCAATTTCCAGGCTACCAAACTGATTATTCTTCGGTGTTAGTAGTCCAGCGGCAAGGCTACTGCTGCTAAATAACAGCATTTGCGCTATGGCGAGTAGGGATACGAATGTGATACTGCGTGTTAATCTTTTCTTATTCATGTCGGTTGCTCCGTTTGTTGGTCCGGGACAGAATGATAGATAGGATTAATAAAATATACCTTTAAGAAAAAAGATGACGAAATGTATCCCATTGGTATAATAAAAATATACTAATCGGTCGGTGTTTAAGATTATGGCTCAGACTCAGGCTTTAATTGAAATTCTCAAGCAATCGCTCAAAACACATCGGCTCACCTATGCAGGCATAGCCAGTCGGCTAGATATGAGTGAAGCGAATGTAAAACGGATGTTTGCCAAAAAACGCTTCTCTCTGGATCGACTCGAACAGCTATGCCAACTGATGCAAATGGAATTGAGTGACCTGTTTGTACTCTACGAAGCCTCGCGCCAGCGTATTAATCACCTCACGGAGCAACAGGAACAGGAATTGGTTGGCGATGCTAAATTATTGCTGGTGGCGGTCAGTGTACGTAATCAATTGAGTTTTGAGGATATTGTCGAGCATTACCAGATTTCAGCGACTGAATGCATACAACATCTGGCTAAACTGGATCGGTTGAAAATTATAGATTTGCTACCGAACAACCGTATCAAGTTACGTATCGACGAACATTTCAGCTGGTTACCAAATGGACCGATAGAACGCTTCTTTGAGCGCGAGATCCAGCGACAGTTTCTAAAATCCAGATTCAAGGGAGAACTGGAACAGCGTCTTTTTAATTTCGGGCTGTTAAGCGATGCCTCTTCCCAGATTATGATCGAAAAAATGAAAGCACTCGCGCACGAATTTACCGAGTTACACAAACGGGATCTCCATTTACCCTTGCACAAGCGTCATAATCAAGGCTTGATGCTGGCAATGCGCCCCTGGGTGTTGGATATTTTTGACCCCTTGTTAAAAAGAACTAACTAATCACCGCTAAAGGGTGTGCATATATTTATTCGCCTCTTTCTGTAGTCAGCGTGCTGCCGTTTTTCGCCAATTAGATTATGTAGATGAATGACTGCACGATGGGCTCCTTCGGGCACACAAGAGCTGTTTAAACAAATTTCTTGATTGTCTGCTATCTGGTGCGGGTTCAACTAGTCGGCACAACACTTTTAAATCACGTAACGCAGCACAGAGACCGGTATA
>CBDUSZ010000405.1:0-1776 GCA_965370015.1 uncultured bacterium
TTCCGATGCCGGGGAAGTTGAGCAAACCTTGCGAGCCAACTTATTGCAAAAACACGATCGCATCGTTGCGCTGGCACAAGATGATCTGACTCCGCAGTCACTGGCAGCAGCCATAGACCGCGCCGCGTCTATGCCGCTACAGGCTATCGATGTCAAAATGGATGGTGCCGGGTGTAGCGCAGAATTTATAAATGAGTGGCTCGATGTCAAATAACAGGCAATCCGCTGTCGATCCATGGGCAACACTGCAACGCGAGCTGGACAGCTGGGCCGAATCAGGGAAAATCGCGACCTTCTGGTGGCGTGACGATGATGCGGTCGAGGAAACACCGCAATTGCAGGCGCTCGACGCACTCAGTCGAGAGATGAAAGTCCCTGTCTCTCTAGCAGTGATTCCGGCGCTGCTGCAGTGCTCTTTACGGCAGTTTCTACACCAACGGAATAACTTCATCGTAATGCAACACGGCTACTCGCATAGCAGTAACGCGACAAAAGGCGCGAAGAAAATCGAGCTCGGTGGAGAACGTTCTACCGATGAAATTCAAATCGAACTTATCAGCGGTCGTCAGCAGCTCAGCAGTGCATTTGGCGAACAGTTTATACCGGTACTGGTTCCACCCTGGAACCGTATCGAGTCCCGAATTTATCCGGCGCTGGTTAGTGCTGGATTTTCAGGGGTATCTACAATGTGGGCGAGGCATTCCGCCCACCCGGTTAAAGGGCTATTGCAGGTTAACACGCACCTCGACCCAGTAAATTGGCGCCATGGTCGTGGATTTATAGGCGAGGCTAGCGCTGTTGAGCAAATTTACCGACATTTATCCGTGCGTCGCTTAGCGGGTGGGGATATCACAGAACCTGGTGGAATTCTTACCCATCATCTGAGTCAGAATGAGCAAGTCTGGATATTTTGTCGGAAATTGTTTGAAGTGCTGAATCGACACCCGGCAGTTCAATGGCTTAGCGCCAGAGAGATCTGGGCCGGTTAATGGGTGACACTACGATGCTCCCTGTAGGGCTGAATTTATTCAGCCATTGATGACCGGCGAAGACCTGGTCGATTGAATTCGACCCAAAAAGGGGAAGGGTTTTTTTAAGGTAATGCCGGGTTAAACGGTTTAATCTCTACCGCATCATAAACTCCAGAAAGCAGATATGGATCCTGATTTGCCCAGTCCTGGGCTTCCTGCAACGAACCAAATTCGGCAATGATTATACTACCGGTAAATCCCGCGTCACCGGGATCACTGCTATCTATCGCCGGATTCGGCCCAGCTAAAATTAGGCGCCCCTGATCTACCAGTTGTTTGAGTCGCCCAACATGCTCCGGTCGCGCGGCGAGCCTTGCTGGTAAACTGTTTTCCACATCGGTTCCGACGATACTGTATAACATAATGGATGCCTCTAAAATTAGTAATTTTTCAGTGATGACAAGGATGCGCCGTGCGCAGAACCGCAGTGTATTTGCACATACATGAGGATTTGAGCACGGGGCTGACGCTGGCATCGCGGGAAAAGTGCAATTTTAGAGGCATCCATCAGTCAGTCTCCTTATTTTCTGTTGTCATATAGCGCGCGAGATAAAACGCCTGCGCTACTACGAATATTAACGTTAGCCCAAGTAAACCAAATAACTTAAATTCTACCCAGGTATCCAGGCTAAAGTTGAAATTGAGCGGGTCGATTTCCGGCGCCACCAGCACATTTGCGAGACCGGAAACAATAAAAAATCCAACCCAGGCCAGGTTCAGCTTTGCCCAAATTTTAACATCGTCG
>CBDUSZ010000406.1:0-1761 GCA_965370015.1 uncultured bacterium
CCATCATCGGCACCAGTCCTCCGAGGCGATCCTCGCGGTAGGCGTTGGTCATGCTTGGGTAGACAATCGGGCAGGATGCAACGTCGTTGAACAACTCGGCCTGCGCCTCGTATATTATCTCGCGACGCTTATTCGGATCCATCGTCACCTGCTGCGCTTTGGCCAGTTCGTTGACCCGGGAATTATTGTAACCCCACTTGTTATAGGCACCACCTTCGCTATGCATCATCGAAATAAAAGTTTCCGGGTCGATACGGTTCGCACGCCCGGTCCAGCGTACGATAAACATGTCGAAGTCTTTTTCCTTGAACACCTTGCCGATGCCGAGGTTGTAATCTTCCGCCGCCAGTTTCACATTCCAGCCAATGCCTTTACAGGCCTGGGTGATCAAACGTCCCATTTCTGGGCGCACCGGGTCGAAGCTGGCATTGGATGTCAATAACGACATCGGTTCTACTGGTTTTCCTGCAGCACGTGCGAGCATGGGTAGAGGTGCGGTCGATAGCGCCAGGCCAACAGCACCCGCACGGGCTAAAAAGTCGCGTCGATCGAGGGTCGATTTTGTGGTCATGGAAGTAGCCTCCTTAATTATATTTATAAAGTAAGCGTGGATATCGATTGGCGTAATGTAGCCACGCATCAGTTGCTCAGCAAACAGTACGCTAGTGTTGCATATTCTACAAATATCGATTTAATATCTAGTTATGCCATTTGGTTATACCTGAACCAGTAGGTTCAGGGCAGAAACAGGGCCTTAGATATTGGCTTCAGCCATCGGCCAGACGGGAATTATTTACACCGCTGTGGAATCAGGAGCTTGCGTCATGCGCTGTCATCAACCTGCTGATCGAGATAAAACTTATGAAACTTCGAGAACTTGAACTCCTGCACGCGCTGATATCGGTCGGATCGGTATCTGATGCCGCGCTGGCGTTGCATATGTCCCAGCCGAATGCCAGTAAGATGCTGAAAAAAATCGAGGAGCGATTTGGTTTTCAATTATTTGAGCGAATTAAAGGTCGCCTTCACCCGACCGAGGAGGCGCGCCTGATTTTCGACCAGGCAGAAAGAACCCTGCTAAGCCTGCGTCGCTTTAATTCGTTGACTGAAGATATCCGCGACATGCATAAGGGCAGGTTAACGCTCGGTGGTTTGCCCTTGCTATCGCGCTTCTGGCTTCCGGGTGTGCTGGCAAAATTCATGCAGCGACACCCGGGAATCAACACCACATTCCACACTCGTAGCTCGAAAAAGCTGATTGATCTGGTAGCCGAGCGTCAGCTCGATATCGCGGTCGGCATGCTTTCCATGGATGATCCGTTGGTAGAGTGCTCGGTACTCACCAGTCTGGAATTCGTTACCGCCATACCGATGGACCATCCCCTGGCAAACAAGGATCATATCAACGCCAAAGATCTGCACCAACAGGATTATATTTCCTTAAGTGTGATCGATCATACGCGTAAAGAAGTTGAAGCTTGCCTGCGTAAAGCCGGATCGACTCCGCAGGAACGCTGCGAGTGCTCGTTACCCGCAGTCGCATTGCAAATGGTAGAGAATGGTATCGGCATTGCCCTGGTAGATCATATCTCCGCCCTTGAGCATCCCGCGAAGCGTATTGTTTTCCGTCCTTTCCACCCCTCTATTCATATGAAAGTCTGGATAATGCGCCCACGTATGCGCCCACGCTCCAGGGTGGTAGACGAATTCGTAGATCTACTGAAACAATCATTCGAAGAACAGCATGTTTCGGACTCATTG
>CBDUSZ010000407.1:0-1751 GCA_965370015.1 uncultured bacterium
AAAGCGATGCTATACCGCGTTTAGCGTCTCGAGCCTCAAGTATTTTGGCAAGGTGTAATACAATTCTGGCGCCACTGGCTCCAACCGGATGTCCGAGGCTGACTCCACCACCGTGAATATTCAGCTTGTCTAGTGGTATTTTGCCAACTTTGGATCTTAGCCCGAGGTGCTCTTTACAATAATTTGTATCTTTAAGGGCAGCGACTACGGCGAGTACCTGGGCCGCAAATGCTTCATTAATTTCCCAATAATCGATCGATTCTGGCTTCAGGCCCTGTGATTTGAGCAGCGGCGCGATTGAATGTGCCGGTCCAAGTCCCATTTCAGCCGGACTCAAGGCTGCCCATTCGGTACTGACAATCCGGGCCATTACCGGCAAGTTATATTTTTTTACAGCTATTTCGCTGGCGATTACCAGTACCGCCGCGCCATCGGTAATCTGAGCGCTATTGCCCGGTGTTACGAGTCCATAAGGTTTGTCGAAAGCAGGGCGCAATTTAGCCAGTTTTTCCAGCGTGGAATCAGCGCGAACACCATCATCGAGCTCATAAACGTTCCCATCTTTGTCATAAATGGGTTCCACTTCGCTTAGATCATTATTTTGTTGCGCGGCGTGTAATTTTAAATGACTATCGAGTGCGAATTGATCCATCATTTCACGGTCGATATTAAAGCGGTAAGCAATTTCCTCGGCAGTCTGTCCCATATTCATTCCAACCACGGGATCCGTTAATCCTTTTAACAGCGCGATAACTGGTGTTAAAAGTACCGGACTAAACGAGGAGAGCGTTTTCAACTTTGCCGCGATAGTTTTTGCACCCCACCAGGAGGCAAGCCAGGTCACCATCTTCGGGTGAAACAAAAGCGGGGCCTGACTCATGGCTTCGATGCCACCGGCAAGTATTAGCTCGGAACGACCACTGGCTATCGACATTGCGGCAGAATCCAGAGCCTGCATTCCAGATGCACAGTTTCTATGGACGGTATAGGCTGGAACACTGTCACCGCAACCTAACCTGAGTGCAACAATGCGAGCGATATTGGCCTCATCGGGTCCCGGCATTGTCGAGCCCATGATTACCTCATCGAAGTCTTCTGCAGAAAATGGCATCCGTTGAATCAGGGGACGTGCTGCATAGATACCCAGCTGTGCGTGTTTGAAAGGGCCCGGTTTACCGCGCGCTTTCAGAAATGGTGTGCGGCTACCATCGATTAAATAGACAGGACGGGCATACTGGTTCTTTTTTGCTGCCATGAAATTATCTCGGCTTTAAAAATTAGAGAGAAATAGTGCGGTTATGCTAATAGTAAATCAATTTAGTTTAGTTGCAATATGAAACTATTTAATTATGGCGGATTCTTAAAATACAGAAAAATAAATATAATATATGCGGCTACAGTGTAACTTAGAATTATCGTTTAAGGACGTTTAGAATAACCCTAAATGTTCAACAAATATATCCTATGCTCGGCGATAATTTCCAGCGGGTCATCGCAAGCAACCACCACCACCTTTAGCCATACGCGACCACAGACAAGCGACGAAGAAATATCAGCCGTTTCTTTGGCCGATGTTGCCAAATTGGAATCACAGGCCGCCCGGTGAATCTATCGCCAGGCGTCGGATCGTTGGGTCGCCCGGATGCGCCCAGATCGATCCCATGATAACCCGGCTTTATGGTCGGCCATTAAAACCGCCGACGGTCATGAATACGTCGAACTCGCGAGGGCGATTGCATGACCACAATACT
>CBDUSZ010000408.1:0-1699 GCA_965370015.1 uncultured bacterium
AGAAAATTTCCTGTTCGCCGGCAAAAAAATCCTAAACAAGGAATCCGGAACTTTCATGTCCGGGATGATCGGAGCCACTCGCTTCGATCCCAGTTCATCCAGTCTGAACTCAGAAACACGCTTTGCCCTCGGACTCGGAGGTGGTGTCGATCATCGCATCACAGACAATCTTGGATTCAGGCTCGAGGGCCGCGGCATAGCGACCTTTCTCGACTCTGACCGCGAAGTATTCTGTGGTTCTAACGGCGGATGCCTGGTATTTACCGAAAGCAGCGTACTCTGGCAGTTCGAAGTTGTTGCCGGCCTTACCTTCAGGTTTTAGTTTTTAACGTGAATGGCAGCGACTGAAAAGGCAGATTGGCCGATAGTAACCGCGGGCTACCGATATACGGGGCCTATTATTTCTAGTTATCGAATACCGCTGCCCATTCTTCGATGATAATCGACTCCCTGAATCGGTCGCGTAGCTTGAGACCGCGTTGCTGTGACGCGTACCATTCAAGGTTGAGCGATTCTAGAGTGTTCAGCATTTGCCTAGAGCCGGCCTCGTGATCCAGGCATAGATCGCGAAGGGTATCGCCCGAGTCGATGAATATCTGGTTGAAGCCCTCGACTTCGGTTTTGAGTTCATCGAGGACCTGGGTTGCCGTTGCGGCACGTGCAGTATCGTTAACTTGCAGCAGAATCCGTTCACTGATCAGATCGAAGTCGGCCGGGGTCAGCACCGACCCCCCCAGCAGGTCACCACCGAGCAGAAACATGGTTAACATCGCGATCAGCATGTCAGATTCCTCCTGTTGCGCGATCGAAAACCAACTGACGCGGATTAAAATTGCCGAGCTGAAATTTTGCGATGACTTTCCACTCGACCGCGGTGGTTGTGGCTTTCATGTCCGATATCAGTTCGATAAAACGGAGTTGCTTTAGCGCGCGGTCGCGGTTGTAGTAGTCGATCATCTCGACGATGATTTCTCGACTGGCATCGTAGTCCGCGTTGATTGCTTTCAATTCCAGCCGGTACTGCCGCAACATCTCGGTGGTCTCTTCAAGCAGACGATCGCGTTCTTCAAGCAGACCGAGCAGGCGCTCGGTGCGCGCCGGATCTGCCACGGTAGCCCGGATCAGCGCGGTTTCGTTGGCGCGCAATTGCGCGGGGTCGGGACCTTCTTTAGTGCATCCGAGTACCAGGAAAGCGAAAATTAGCAGTAAGTAAAATCTCATCGCATTATCTCTTTTATGAATGTGTTGATTCGTGCATTTGCCAACATCTACAAGACCAGCATTTGGTAACGCGTCCAATCGCCCGGAACCAGGTGCACTACGCAACCCTAAAAACCAGCTACGCGTTCGAAAAACCAGAATGCCGCGACGCCGCCAATACAATATGCCGGTATTTGATGAGCCCATAATGGCCACTCGATTCGCACTTTTCGAATGGCTATAAGCACAGCCATCACTGCAGCAATAAATAATAATTGTCCCAGTTCAACTCCGATGTTAAATGTCAGCAATGCCATAGGCACTTCGTGTTGTGGCAGGCCGACATCCTTGAGGGCACCGGCGAATCCAAAACCATGCAACAAGCCAAACACAAAGGCTACAATCCAGGGATATTGCGCCGTTAAACTGGGCAGGCCACGGTTGACCTTGACCAGTTCGCTGGCCAGAAACAGAATCGACAGGGCAATGGTGGCTTCAA
>CBDUSZ010000409.1:0-1629 GCA_965370015.1 uncultured bacterium
AACTAAAAACTAAACTTTAATAGAATGAACCAGACTACGAAGATTACTCAACGATAAACCACTCGCCTCCCCACGCCCATATTTAATCAAATTATACAAATCAATAACCCTCGAAACCTGACCACCTTGTCTAAACTCACTGGATTCAACTCGTTGCAAAAAGGCACGAGTATCCTCTGCCGGACGTTTTTCGAAACCGATTTTTTTTAACTTCTTCAGTAATAGATTGAAATAAATTTCATAGGCCTCGGGTTTGCCGGGGCGCTCACCTAGCCAGCCGATAAACCAGTAGCCGCCAGTCACTGATAACAGCATCACTACCAGTGCAAATACCATATCTCCCCAGTCATCGATGCCGATTTCGAGATCGCGTAAAAAGTCGTTTTGTCTGCGTTGGTCGTAGTCGAGCACCCAGTCGTTCCAGCCGTGTTGTAAATTATCCCAGCTATATAACAGATTGCCGAATAGTGGATTTCTGTTTTCTATGCGAAAGCCAGAGATTTCATCCGCCAACGCGTCATCCAGTCCCTGCTCGATGCGACCTGGCGATACCGCGGCAGTCGGGTCGATGCGCACCCAGCCCCTATCCTTGAACCAGACTTCGGTCCAGGCGTGGGCGTCTGACTGGCGCACAATGAGGTAGTTGCCAACCTTGTTATATTCGCCACCCTGGTACCCGGTGACGATGCGCGCGGGAATGCCAGCGGTGCGCATTAGCAGTGCGAAACTACCAGCGTAATTTTCACAAAAACCGCTTTTATTATCGAATAAAAAACGGTCTACCTCGTTGTCACGCAGAATCGGTGGTTTCAGGGTATAGACATAACCCTGGTCGCGGAACATGGCTAAAACGTGTTGCACAATCGCTTCCGGGTTATCGTAACGCCGCGACAATTCTTCACCGAGGGCTATGGTTCGCGGATTATTGTTGATGGGAAAACTGCTGGTTTGTTGCAGGTATCCGATCGATTCCTGCAAGCCGACGCGATAATCCAGCCTTGATTTCATCGTGTAACGTTGCAGGTCGTTGATTTCTTTTTTACTGGTGAGTTGATAGTCCGCTGTCAAAACGCTTCCGTCGACCAGTTGCGTGGGAATGTCGAGCGCCAGTAACCAGTGCTCGCCGTTGGGCTCAAGGGTGACGGTATATTCAACCGGGTCTTCAAATACGGTGATATTAAAGCGCTCGATAATAGGGCGCTTTGACTGATACCAGCGCCTGCCGTTAAACATCGCCATTACCGGACCGCGCCAATAGAGTTTGCTCTGGGCCGGCACTTCGGCTTTGAAGTCGACTCGAAATGCGACTTCGTTGCTGCGGATCAAATTACTGATTTTGCCGGGTGACATGGTATTGCTGAGACCGGTAATGCCGCCCCTTTGCTCGTTGGTGATACCCCAAAGCGGGCCCGGAACACGCGGCACCAGGACAAACAGTATCAACATTAAAGGTATTGACATTGCCACCAGGCGGCCACTGTTTTTGAAGCGACTAACAATCGACACACGGTCATCCCGCTGGTTAATCGTGATCAGGGTTGTGGTAATCACGATCAATGTGATCAGCATCAACACGGCTGTCAGAATCGATTGTGAAAACAGAAAATGGGTAGCGATAAGGAAATAACA
>CBDUSZ010000410.1:0-1617 GCA_965370015.1 uncultured bacterium
CTACTGTATTAATTCTGCCGCGTTAAATTTTAAGGAAGACTAGTGGGAATGTTTATATGGGTGCTTCTAATAATTTGGATTTTTTCGTGAGTGCAAGAAAGCGCCGCGCGGAAAACCGCAGTGTATGCAAAATACATGAGGATTTGAGCACGGCGGTGACGCCGCAATCGTGGAAAAAGACAATTATTAGAGGTGCCTATGAATGAGTCGCAATTTAATCAACTTGCCGAAGAAACTATGATCGCAATCGAAGAAGCGGTGGAAAACTCCGGTGCCGATATAGATTTCGATAATGCCGGCGATATTCTAACCCTGGAGTTCGCCAATGGCAGCCAGATAATCATCAATAAGCAAACCCCGTTAAGCCAAATTTGGGTGGCGGCAAAATCGGGTGGGTACCATTTCGATTATGATGACAGTAATCAGGTCTGGTGCCTGAATGGGGATATAAAGCGTGACTTGTTTTCGCAACTAAATATCTATTGTTCGGCACAATGTGGTGAAACAGTTCGCCTGGATTAGCCGGTAGTTTTACTTGACCACCTTCAACAGGCGTCTGCTACTGTTGCGCGCAACGAAATACTTGCTGGGGTTACTGGGATTAGTCCTGTTATTCGTGTTCGTGGACTTTGTTGTTGATTTCAGGCCCTCCCGGGTTCATGCCAGTTATCGTTTCACGCTCTCGCAAATCCCTTTAGATCAACCCATCTGGTTGCGACAGGACAATTTGACGGTGTTGCTGATACGTCGTTCGAAACCGCTGATAGAGGATTTAAAGAACCCCCGAAAAGACTTACAGGACCTGGATTCAGATTCAAGCCATCAGCCCGATTATGCTAAAAATAGTTTAAGATCTAGAAACGAGCAGTATTTTGTTGCTTATGGCCTGGGCACTGATTTAGGCTGTCCATTGTCAGCTAGCATCGGATTTACCCTACGCGAATCTTGTAGCGACGCCAGATACGATTATGCCGGTCGTGCAATCGTGGGGAAAAATCAATTTCTTAATCTAGCGATTCCCGATTATAATTTCAGTCGGGATTTTAGTGTTTTAACCATTACCCTGTAACCTTGAAAATATAATTATGCCTTCATTTGATACTGTATCCGAAGTTGATCACCACGAGCTGAGTAATGCCATCGACCAGGCGAATCGAGAGATCGGTACGCGCTACGACTTTAAGGGCTCGGATGCCAAAATCGAACAGGTGGATAACCAGCTTACCCTGAGCGCAGAGTCGGATTTTCAAATAAAGCAAATGACGCCGATATTGAAAGAGAAAATGTCGAAACGCGGTATCGATGTTAGTTGCCTGGAGTTTTCTGACGTTATCGAAATGAATAAAAGGGCGCGCCAGCAGGTAGTGGTGAGGGAAGGACTGGACCAGGATCTCGCCCGCAAAATTGTCAAGCTGATCAAGGAGTCCAAAATCAAGGTGCAGGCTGCAATTCAGGGTGATCAGGTGCGAGTCACCGGCAAAAAGCGCGATGCATTACAGCAGGTCATGCAATTACTGCGTGAGGCTAATCTCGGCATTCCGTTACAGTTTAATAATTTTCGCGACTAAGTTTATGCCGGGTTTTCGTGCCTGACTCCTAACTGCTATCTCTGCGCCT
>CBDUSZ010000411.1:0-1587 GCA_965370015.1 uncultured bacterium
TTTAACCTGCTTTTCCTTTGCGTGCTTTGCGCCTCTGCGAGAGCATCAGTGTAGTTTTTTTAATAAACTGACCTAATCCAGGGTTAGTTCAAACAACTCGGTGGCAACCGCGTTTGGCTCCATCTCAACCCATAATTCACCGTAACTTTGCTTTAATACGGGATGTATTACCCCGGCAGCAATATCTTGCAGGGGACGCAGCACGAATGCATTTTGCAGAATTTCATGGCGTGGAATCTGTATTCCCGGCTGGTCGAGTTCAAGTTCGCCGTAGGTCAAAATATCAAGATCGATGCGTCGAGGCGAAAATCGTGGCTGGCTGCGATCACGTCCCAGACCATCCTCAATCTCTCTTAAGGCTTTCACCACTTTGTCGACATCTCGTTCGGTGTTAAAGCCTGCAACCAAATTCAGAAAGTCACTGCCATCGAAACCTACTGCTGCCGATTCATACACCGGTGAAAGCTCAAGTTCACCAAAGACCTTTCGCACTTCCCGCACCGCAAGTAGAATATTATTTTCACGATCTACATTGCTTCCGAGACCGACATAGACCCGCGCACTCATGCTGGTTTTTGTCCTCGTTCGATGATAACGCCGACCGATTTCGATCCCCGAACTGCCCCTGGTTTATTCAGCGTTAAGCGCACCCATGGCACCTCGAATTCATCGAGAATAATCTCGCAAATTTTTTCCGCCAGTGCCTCTACAAGCTCGTACTCACTTTTTTCGACAAACGATATCAATCGCTTGGCGACTGTTTTATAACTTAAAGTATCCTCAATATTATCGCTAACGGCAGCTTTTTTAATATCAGTTGCCATTTCAATGTCGAGGCTGATAAATTGCCGCACTTTTCGCTCCCAATCATATATCCCGATGACTGTCTCGATCTGTAGATCGCGGATGAAAACTATATCCATTTAAGGCATTACCTGATGCTAATTTACGAATTTGCATGTTAGCTCGCGAGGCATGGAAAAGGAATCTACAAATAGCAAAGATGGCCCGCCAAATAGCCGTCGATTGGCTTGAATACTGGTATCGGTTCTGGTAGAGTTCGCGCCCTTAAAAGCAATCTCGCCTCAATCACGGAGTTAACCATGTCCCGGGTATGTCAGGTCACAGGTAAAAAACCTGTTTCCGGAAACAATGTATCGCACGCGAACAACAGGACGCGCCGCCGTTTTCTGCCTAACCTGCACTCGCACAAATTCTGGGTAGAGTCGGAAAACCGCTGGGTTAAATTACGCGTTTCAGCCAATGGCATGCGTATTATCGATAAAAATGGCATCGACGCGGTAATCGCTGATATGCGCAAACGTGGCGAAAAGTGTTAGGAGAAATACAATGAGAGATTTAATTAAACTGGTATCCACCGCAGGCACTGGTCACTACTACACGACCGATAAAAACAAGAAAAACACCCCGGACAAACTGGTATTTAAGAAATACGATCCAGTGATACGTAAACACGTTGAATACAAGGAAGCCAAGATCCAGTAAGCGATCGCCAAAAATAAATAATAAAAAACCGGCTTTTGCCGGTTTTTTTGTGCGCGCTTACCCAGCGCGCCTCGCCAAGTC
>CBDUSZ010000412.1:0-1580 GCA_965370015.1 uncultured bacterium
CCTCAATGATACAGTTCCACAATGTCACCAAACGTTATCAAGGCGGTTTCGAAGCGCTTCGTAATGTATCGATGCATCTGGGGGCAGGCGAAATGGCTTTTCTCACCGGGCACTCAGGCGCAGGGAAAAGCACCCTGCTGAAAATTATTTCCCTGATCGAAAAACCGACCCGTGGTCAGGCGTTACTCAACAGAATCAATCTAAATACCATCTCCAGGCACCGCATACCCTATATCCGGCGCAACATCGGCATTATTTTTCAGGACCATCAACTTCTATTTGATCGTTCGGTTTTCGACAATGTCGCGATGCCTTTAATTATTCAAGGATATCGCCACCAGGAAATAGCCAAAAGGACCCGCGCCGCTCTCGATAAGGTGGGGTTAAGGAACAAGGAAAAATCTATGCCGATTACGCTTTCAGGCGGTGAGCAGCAACGCGTTGGCATAGCACGAGCCGTGGTTCACAAACCGATGCTTTTACTCGCTGACGAACCCACCGGCAACCTGGATCCGGTGCTATCACGCGAAATAATGCAAATTTTTATTGATTTTCACCAGGTAGGTGTCTCGGTATTGGTAGCCAGTCACGATCTCGATTTGATTGATGAACTGGGAAAACCAGTGCTCACCCTCAACCGCGGGCAAATGATCCATAACGACCTCGATAACACGATAGCGGATGTTATTCACCCTGCCAAAATAGAACCGCGGATATCGAATCGGCCTGATACAGGTGATTGGTGAGATATGGCTAATAATATTCGCCGCCACAAGCCGGCCACGTCTAACAAAATGGCCGCATATTTTCTGCACCATATTCAGTCCCTGGTATTCAGCCTCGGAAAAATTTATGCGGCACCGGCTACCACCATCATGACAGTCGCTGTTATCGGCATTACCTTGTCCCTGCCGAGCGGTTTTTATTTATTTTTAAAGAATATTGAGGCAATGTCCGGCGACTTTCGATCCAGCACACAAATTACACTTTATCTGGATATCGAATTGAGCGAAAAAAAAGCCAGGGCCCTGCAAAGCGTGGTCGCCAATACCCCGAATGTCGGCGACACCCAATTTATCTCCAGGCAGGATTCGTTAGAGGCATTTAGAAAAACTTCCGGATTTGGGAAAAGTATCGACACGCTTGCGAGTAATCCCCTACCCCATACGGTAATAGTAGAGCCGCTCACCAATGCCGATACTTTCGCGGTAAAAAATCTGTTAAATTCGCTCCAGGCCCTGCCCGGAGTCGAAATTGCGAAGCTTGACACAGAATGGCTGGAAAGACTTTATACGATACTCGAAATTGTCAAACGATCGGTTGCTATGATCACCATTTTGTTCGCCTTTGCGGTATTGTTAATCATTGGTAATACGATCAGACTGGATATTCAGAACCGCTATCAGGAAATAATCGTAACCAAGTTAATCGGTGCAACCAATGCATTTATCCGCCGCCCGTTTCTTTACGGTGGCCTCTGGTACGGCTTATTAGGCGGGCTGATATCCTGGCTCATCGTCGAAATTGGATATATCGCAATTTCAGGCCCGCTGAATCGACTAAACTTGTTATATCAGGCC